>JBBRXR010000028.1:0-8820 GCA_038238485.1 Elusimicrobiota bacterium
GGACGCGAAGCGCGGAGAGCATACGGATTTGACGAAATCGCCCTGGTGCCGGGCGCCTTCACCATGAACCCCGCCGAAGTCGACATCAGCATCAAGATCGGCGATCAGAAACTTTCCACTCCCTTCATCGCCTCCGCCATGGACGGCGTCGTCGACGTTAAATTCGCGATCGCGATGGGCAAGCTCGGCGGCCTCGCGGTTCTCAATCTCGACGGCGTTCAGACCCGCTACGAAGACCCGACCGACATTCTCTCCGAGATCCAGCGCGCCGACCCCGAGACGGCCACCGAACTTGTGCAGAAAATGTACAAAGAGCCCATCAAGGAAAAGCTCATCGCCCGCCGCGTCGAGCAGATCAAGAAAGGCGGCGTCAAAGTCGCCGTCTCGTGCATCCCGCAGAACGCGGAGAAGTTCGGATCCCTGGCCCAGGAAGCGGGCGCGAACTTCTTCATCGTCCAGGCCACCGTCATCACCGTCCGCCACCAGTCCGCCGGCTATAAGACGATCGACCTCCACAAGCTCTGCAAGAAAACCCTCAAGGACACCAACGTGATCCTCGGCAACACCGTGCAGTACGACGCCACCGTCGAGCTCATGGAAACCGGCTGCGCGGCGCTCCTCGTCGGCGTCGGCCCGGGCTCGGCCTGCACCTCGCGCGGCGTGCTCGGCATCGGCGTCCCGCAGGTCACCGCGACCGTCGACTGCGCCGCGGCCCGTGATTACCATTACAAGAAATACGGGAAATACGTCCCGATCATCACCGACGGCGGCATGAGCACCGGCGGAGACATCTGCAAGGCCTTCGCGGCCGGCTCCGACGCGGTCATGGTCGGCTCCGCCTTCGCCCGCGCGAAAGAAGCGCCCGGCGGCGGTTTCCACTGGGGAATGGCGACGCCGCATCACAACCTTCCGCGCGGCACGCGCATCCGCGTGGGCACCACCGGCAGCCTCGAGGAAATCCTCAACGGCCCGGCACGCACCGACGACGGGACGCAGAACCTGGTCGGCGCGCTCCGCACCTGCATGGGCAACGTGGGCGCCTCGAACATCCAGAACCTTCAGCTCACCGAAATCGTGCTCGCGCCCGAGATCAAGCACGAAGGCAAGCTCTTCCAGAAAGCGCAGAAGATCGGAATGGGGAAATAACGCTTCGATGATCGTCATCCTCGACTTCGGTTCGCAGTACACGCAGCTCATCGCGCGCAAGGTGCGCGAGAGCCACGTCTATTGCGAAATTCATCCGTTTAACACGAAGTGGGAAACGATCGCGGCGCTGAAACCTTCCGGCGTGATTCTCTCGGGCGGCCCGTCGAGCGTCTATGAGAAAGGCGCGCCCAAGCCGGACAAGAAGATCTTCTCGGCCGGCGTGCCGTTGCTCGGCATCTGTTACGGCCTGCAGTGCATCGTCGAGCATTTCGGCGGCAAGGTCCAGCCATCGAAGAACCGCGAGTACGGCCCGGCCGACGTGAACGTCGTCTTCCGCGATTCGCTCTTCGATTCGCTTCCCGACGCCCTGCCTGTCTGGATGAGCCACGGCGACGCGGCGACGAAAATGCCCAAGGCGTTCCAGACGCTCGCCAAGACCGAGAACGCGCCCCACGCCGCCATCAAGCACGAATCGCTGCCCATCTTCGGCGTCCAGTTCCACCCCGAAGTTCACCACACGCCTGACGGCGTGGCGATCATCAAGAATTTCACGCACAACGTCTGCAAGGACGCCGCCAACTGGAGCATGAAGTCGTTCCTCGACGAAGCCACGCGCGAAGTGCGCGCGACCGTGGGGAAAGACCGTGTCATCCTCGGTCTCTCCGGCGGCGTCGACTCGTCGGTGGTTGCGGCGCTGCTCCATCGCGCCATCGGCAAGCAGCTCACCGCCATCTTTGTCGACAACGGCGTGCTTCGCTCCGGCGAAAAAGACCGCATGCGCCGGATCTTCGACGGATCGCTCGGCTCCGAACTCAAAGTCATCGACGCGGCCAAGCTTTTCCTGTCGAAACTCAAAGGCGTCACGGACCCCGAGAAGAAGCGCAAGATCATCGGCCGCACGTTCATTGAGGTCTTCGACAAGGAAGCCAAGAAGATCAAGGGCGTCAAATTCCTGGCGCAAGGCACGCTTTACCCGGACGTCATCGAAAGCGTGTCGGTGAAAGGCCCGTCGGCCGTCATCAAGTCGCACCACAACGTGGGCGGCCTGCCGAAGAACATGAAACTGAAGCTCGTCGAGCCGGTCCGCTTTCTCTTTAAAGATGAAGTCCGCGCGCTCGGCCGCGAGCTCGACCTGCCGAAGGAACTCATCAACCGCCATCCGTTCCCCGGCCCGGGCCTGTCGATCCGCATCCTGGGCGAAGTGACCCCGGAGCGCGTGAAGCTTCTGCAGAAGGCCGATCTCATCGTCGAGAACGAAGTCCGCGCCGCCGGCCTCTACGACCAGCTCTGGCAGGCCTTCGCGGTCCTGCTTCCCGTGAAGTCCGTGGGCGTCATGGGCGACCAGCGCACCTACGAAGCCACCTGCGCCATTCGCGCCGTGACGTCGCAGGACGCGATGACGGCCGACTGGGCCGACCTGCCGCGTCCGGTGCTTTCGCGCATCTCAAACCGCATCATCAACGAAGTGAAGGGCATCAACCGCGTGGTGCTCGACATTTCCTCCAAGCCCCCGGCAACGATCGAATGGGAGTGATGGCCACGGACCACCAGATCGACCTTCCGCTCTTCTGGCGGGGGAAAGTCCGCGACGTTTACGATCTCGGCGATCACCTGCTGTTCGTGACGTCGGACCGCATCTCCGCTTTCGACGTGATCCTTGGCTCCGGCATCCCCGGCAAGGGGAAGGTGCTCAACCAGATTTCCGCGTTCTGGTTCAAAAACCTTGAGGGCGTCATTTCGAACCATTTGATTTCTGTCGACGTGATGGACTATCCCGCCGAGGCGCAGAAGTTTTCTTCGATGCTCGAAGGGCGATCGATGCTGGTGCAGAAGACCGAGAAGCTGCCGGTGGAATGCATCGTGCGCGGGTATCTCGCCGGCTCGGGCTGGAAGGAATACCAGAAGTCGCAGTCGATCTGCGGCATCCCGCTTCCCGCGGGCCTGCGCGAATCCGAGAAACTTCCGGAACCGATTTTCACGCCGACGACCAAAGCCGAAGGCGGGGCGCACGACGAAAACATGACGTTCGACGAGATGTGCGCGCTCATTGGCCAACCGCTCGCCGAAACGCTCCGCAAAAAGAGCCTCGAGATTTATGAGAAAGGCCGCGCGTGGGCCGACGCCCGCGGCATCATCATCGCTGACACCAAGTTTGAATTCGGCGTGATCGGCGGCCAGCCGATGCTGATTGACGAAGTCATGACGCCCGACTCCTCGCGCTTCTGGGACAAGGCCACTTACGCCGTGGGCCGCTCGCAGGACTCCTTCGACAAGCAGGTCGTGCGCGACTACCTCGAGAAAGAACTGCGGTGGGACAAGAAACCGCCCGTGCCGTCGCTGCCGCCGCAGATCATCGAGAAGACGCTCGAACGCTACCGCCAGGTCGTCGACCGGCTCACCGCCCCGCTTTAATGTCCACGTACCTCATCGAAATCCATCCGAAGAGAGCCGAGTTCGATCCGCTCGGTCGTCAGGTGAAGAACGAGCTGATCGAAGCGGGCGAGCCGCCGAAGACCGCGGTCGTCGAGACCAGCCGACTCTTTCGCATTGGCGGCAACGTCACGGCCGAGCAGATCCAGAACGTCGCCACCACGCTCCTGCTCGACCCGATCGTTGAGACCGCGACGGTGGAAGATACGGCGCCCGTGAAGGGGAAGAAGCCCGCGAAAGCGCGCGGCGGCTTCGTGCTCGACATCTGGCCGAAACCCGGCGTCACCGATCCGGTCGGCGAAACCGTGGAGAAGGGCCTGCGCGATCTCGGCATCTCCGGCGAGATCAGCGCGGCGTCGGCCCAGCGATATTTTTTTCCGAAGGCATCGAGCGAAAGTCTCATCAAAAATCTCGCCAAGCGCTCGCTCGCCAATGAGCTCATTCATGTTATCGACATCCGAAAAGGCTAACGCCAAAGTCGTTCCGATCCTGAGCGCCGTTGACGCGGAGCTCGAGAGCATCAGCAAGACGGGCATGCTGTCGCTGACGCTCGAGGAAATGAAAACGATCCAGGCCTACTTCAAGACCGCCGGCCGCGATCCGCTCGACGCCGAGCTGGAGACGATCGCGCAGACGTGGAGCGAGCACTGCTTCCACAAAACGTTCCGCGGCGCCTACGAATACACCGAAGTCGCGCTCGACGGCGAAGACGCGCTCGCCAAGACGCCACGCACCTACGAGAACCTGCTCAAGGAAACCGTTTTCAAGGCCACCACGGAGATCAACGCGCCCTGGTGCCTTTCCGTTTTCAAGGACAACGCCGGCGTCATCGCCTTCGATGACGAAGACGCCGTCTGCTTCAAAGTCGAAACGCACAACCATCCGTCCGCGCTCGAGCCGTATGGCGGCGCGGGCACCGGCCTCGGCGGCGTCATCCGCGACGTGCTCGGCTGCGGTCTCGGCGGCAAGCCCGTGATGAACACCGACGTGTTCTGCTTCGGTCCGCTCGACACGCCCGCTTCCGCCCTGCCGGAAGGCGCGCTCCATCCCAAACGCATCGCCAAGGGTGTCGTGAGCGGCGTGCGTGACTACGGCAACCGCATGGGCATCCCGACCGCGAACGGCGCGATTTATTTTGATCCGGGCTACGTCGGTAATCCGCTCGTGTTCTGCGGCACCGTCGGCATCATTCCCAATTCGATGATTGAGAAGAGCGTGAAACCGGGCGACCTCGTGGTCGCCGTCGGCGGGCGCACCGGTCGCGACGGCGTCCATGGCGCGACGTTCTCATCCGCTCCGCTCGAGAAAGGCATCACCTCGAGCGTCGTGCAGATTGGCCACGCGATCATGGAGAAGAAGACCATGGACGCGCTGCTGCAGGCGCGCAACAAGCGTCTTTACCGCGGCGTGACCGATTGCGGCGCGGGCGGGTTCTCCTCGGCCATCGGCGAGCTCGGCAAGGACACCGGCGTGCGCGTCGACCTCGAGAAAGCGCCGCTCAAGTATCAGGGCCTCGCCCCGTGGGAAATCTGGATCTCCGAATCGCAGGAGCGCATGGTGCTTGCCGTTCCGCCGGAAAACTGGAACACCCTTCGCACCCTTTTTGCCAACGAGAACGTTGAGGCCGTCGTGCTCGGCACGTTCACCGACGACAAACGGCTCACCGTCGCCTTCAACAACGACGTCGTCGTCAGCCTCGACATGGACTTCCTGCACGACGGCGCGCCCAAGCTGCGGCTCAAGGCCGAATGGGACACGAACATTCACAGGAAGCGCTACCGCGAAGAGAACCTCCCGGTCGCGGCCGGCGGCGTGAGCCGCGAAGACATCGGCGGCACGCTCAAGGCGCTGCTCGCGCACCCCGTGATCGCCAGCAAGGAATCGGTGGTCCGCCAGTACGACCACGAAGTGCAGGGCGGCAGCATCGTGAAGCCGTTCATGGGCGCGGAGAAAGACGGACCGACCGACGCGGCCGTTTTCCGACCGAAGCTTTCCACGTGGCGCGGCGTCGCCGTCTCGAACGGCATGAACACGGAGCTCGGCAAATGGGACCCGTACGTGATGGCGAAGGCCGCCGTCGACGAGGCCTACCGCAATCTCATCTCGGTCGGCGGGGGACTAAAAGAAGCCGCGATCCTCGACAATTTCTGCTGGGGCGACCAGAAGAACCCTCATGACCTTGCTGCGCTCGTGAGGGCGTCGGAAGGCGCCAAGGAAGCGGCGCTCGCTTACGGGCTGCCGTTCATCTCCGGCAAGGACAGTTTCCACAACACCTGGCGCGCGCCCGACGGACAGCTCCACTCCATTCCGCCCACGCTGCTCATCTCCGCGATCGGCGTGATCGACGACGTCCGCCAGTGCCTCACCTCGGGCCTGCGCGACGCCGATAACCTCCTCTACGTCGTGGGCGAGACCCGCGCGGAGACGCGCGGTTCGCTCGTCGCGGCGCTGTGGAAAGACGATTCCGGCCGCCTCCCGATGGTGAAGCTTTCCGAATCGAAGAGCCTCTACAAGAAACTGCAGGCCGCAATGAAGCACAAGTTCGTGCTCTCGTGCCATGACCTCTCTGACGGCGGCCTCGCCGTCGCCGCGGCGGAAATGGCGTTCGGTTCGGCGCTCGGCGTCGAGCTCGAGCCCGGGAACAAAGGCTTCGATCTCGGCTCCCAGCTTTTCAACGAAACGCCCGGACGTTTCCTGGTGGAAGTGGCCGTGGCCAACAAGGAAGTCTTCGAGCAGACCATCGGCCTTCTCTTCGCTGACCGTGTGGGCAAGACCGTAAAGAAACCGTCCGTCGCGATCCGCGTCGACGGAAAAATTGTTTTCGAAGAGACGACGCGCGCGCTCAAGGACATCTGGAAGCGCACACTGGCGGGCATGTGAGCCTGGTCGGAAAATCCAATGGCCATAAGGAACCGGTGAACGCGCTCGTCGTGCGCGCGGCCGGGACGAACTGCGACCAGGAGACGGTGCACGCGCTCACGCTCGCCGGCGCGACCTGCGATGTGAAGCACGTGAATGAAATCCTCACCGGCCGCATCCGCCTTCATCCCTTTCAGATCGTGGTGTTCCCGGGCGGCTTCTCTTACGGCGACGACATCGCCGCCGGAAAAGTGCTCGCCAATGAACTCCGCCTCCGCCTGAAAGACCAGCTCCAGCGTTACGTGGAGTCGGGCAAGCTTGTCATCGGCATCTGCAACGGTTTTCAGGTCCTTATCAAGTCCGGACTGCTCCCTGGCTTCGACACGATCGACAGCGAACAGCTCGCGACGCTCACGCTCAACGACTCGGCGCGCTTCCAGTGCGAATGGGTCGGCATGGCCGCCGAGAATTCGGCGGCGACGTGGCTTGACGGCCTGCCGCCGGTATTCGAACTGCCGATCGCGCACGGCGAGGGAAAATTCATCACGGCCAGCCCCAAGGTGCTCGCCCTGCTCAAGAAGAACCGCCAGGTGATCCTGCGTTACGCACCGGTGAACCCGAACGGGTCCGAGGCGGCGATCGCCGGCATCTGCAACGCGCGTGGAAACGTGGTGGCGATGATGCCCCATCCCGAGCGTTTCGTGACCCGTTACCAACACCCGAACTGGCCCTCGCTGCCAGCCCGGCCCAACGACGTCGGCGATGGATTCTTCTTCTGGGAGAAGGCCGTCGCCCATGCGAAATCTCTTTTTCAGGGAGTGGCACGATGAGCTGCGGAAACTGCGACCACCATGCCCACCCGGGCCAAAAAGACCACCATCCTCTCGAATCCGTCAGCGGAAATCAGATCCACGAAATAGCGGCCCAGCTTCGCGGCGCGCAGGATCCGGGCATGACGTACGCCCGGAAGACGCCGTTCGACTCGATGCACGAAGAGTGCGGCATCGCCGCGGTCTACGGCCACACCGACGCGTCACGCCTCGTCTATCTTTCGCTCTATGCTCTTCAGCACCGCGGCCAGGAAGCCGCCGGCATCGTGTCGTCGAACGGTACGGGCCTGCACACCAAGCTCGCGGTCGGTCTTGTGGCCGACATTTTTAATCAGCCAGTGCTCGACGAACTCTCAGGCGGCCACGCCATCGGGCACGTCCGTTATTCGACGGCGGGGGACTCGAGCGCCAAGAACTGCCAGCCGATCGGCGTCAATACCGCCAACGGCAATATCGCGGTCGCGCACAACGGCAACCTGACGAACGCCATCGAGCTCCGCCGCAAACTCGAGGCGCAGGGCGCGATCTTCCAGACGAACTCCGATACCGAAGTCGTTCTCCATCTTTTCGCCAAGTCCAAGGAAAAAGGCTTCGTGAAGGCCCTTCTCGACGCGCTGCGCAAACTTCGCGGTGCCTACTGCTTCGTGTTCATCACCAAGAAGGGCATCATCGCCGCCCGCGACCCGCACGGCGTTCGCCCGCTGGCCCTGGGCAAGATCGGCAAGACCTGGGTGGTCGCCTCCGAAACGAGCGCCTTCGACCTCATCGGCGCCACCTACGTGCGCGACGTCCAGCCGGGCGAGCTCATCGACATCACGAAGGACGGCATCAAGTCCCACACCATTTCGAAAGCGGTCAACAAGGCGATGTGCGTTTTTGAGTACGTCTACTTCTCGCGGCCTGACAGCAAGATCTTCGGCAATACCGTCTACGAGATTCGCCGCGAGATGGGGCGCCAGTTGGCGCGCGAGGCCCCGCCGCCGCCCGGCACCGACATGGTGATCCCGATCCCCGATTCCGCCACCGTCGCCGCGATGGGTTACGCCGAGGCGTCGGGCGTTCGCTACGACATGGGCCTCATCCGCAGCCATTACATCGGACGCACCTTCATCGAGCCCAAGCAGGCCATCCGGGACTTCGGGGCGAAGATTAAATACAATGCGGTCGCTGACGCCCTTCGAGGGAAAAAGATCATCGTCATCGACGATTCGATCGTCCGGGGCACCACCAGCCGAAAACTCGTCCGCATGCTGCGGCATGTCGGCGTGAAGGAGGTGCACATGCGCATCAGCTCTCCTCCGATCATCAGCCCCTGCTTCTATGGCATCGACACGCCCACCACCAAGGAGCTGGTCGCCGCCCGTTTTCCTCTCGAGAAAGTCCGCGAATACCTCGGCGTCGATAGCCTCGCCTACCTGAGCGAAGCCGGCATGCTCAAGTCGACACGCATGAACGGCAAGGACTTCTGCACCGCCTGCTTCACGGGCCGCTATCCCATTCAGCTCGAGAAGGGCATTCGCTCCGACAACACCGTACCCCAATAGAATGACCAAAA
>JBBRXR010000029.1:0-8751 GCA_038238485.1 Elusimicrobiota bacterium
ACTTCAAGGCGCTCAACGACAAAATGGGCCACGCGAAGGGCGACGAGGTTCTCAAGCAGACCGCCACGCTGCTGCGCGACAACTTGCGCGCCACCGACGCGCTCGCACGAATGGGCGGGGACGAATTCTCTTTCCTTCTGGTGGGATCGGCGCCGGCGGTGGTCAAGAAAGTCGTCGAGAAGATTCACTACGGTCTTCGCGGGATGGCGATGGCGCACGAGTGGCCAATTTCTTTCAGCATCGGCGTGGTCACTTATCTCGCGCCGCCGAGGACCATGGACGAAATGTTGAAGTGCGCCGACGAACTGATGTACGAGGTCAAACAGGAACGCGGGTCACCGGCACGCTATCAGGTCATCGACATCCGCCCGGAAGCCGCCGCGCTCGCACCCGTGGCGGGCGGGACGACAATCTCCTAAATTGTCGTCCATGAAGCTCGCGACTTTTAACTGCAACTCCATCCGAAAACGAATGCCAATCGTCCTCGATTGGCTTGCCGCCAATAAACCCGATGTGATGTGCCTTCAGGAAACCAAAGTTCAGGATTCCGAATTTCCCCTTCAACCGCTCATCGATGCGGGTTATCACGTGACCTACCGCGGAATGAAGGGATACAACGGAGTGGCGACGCTGTCGTTGAAGAAACCCGAGCAGGTGATCCACGGGTTTCGGGAAGGGCCGGATTCAGAGGACTTTCGAATCCTCCAGACGCTCATCGACGGAGTGAAGATCATCAACACCTACGTCCCGCAGGGTTTCTCCATCGACTCGCCAAAGTATCAGTACAAGCTCGGGTGGTTCAGGCGGCTGCAGGAATATTTTGACGCACATCTCTCGGCGGCGTCGCTCGCCGTGTGGCTCGGTGACGTGAACATTGCTCCGACGGAAATCGATCTCGCCAATCCCAAGCCGAATAAAGACCATCCGTGCTTTCACGAGACCGCGCGGACGGCCTACAACGACACCATCACGGGGCGATTTGTCGACGTGTACCGGGCGAAATACCCCGACACGATCTCCTACACCTTCTGGGATTTTTTCGCGCAGTCGTTCACGCGCAACAAGGGCTGGCGCATCGACCACATCCTGGCGACGCCCGCGCTGGCGAAGCTGTGCACCGAAGTGGAAGTGGACCTCACGCCGCGGCGGGCCCCCAGCCCATCGGACCACACGGTCGTCTGGGCCAGGTTCAGCGTCTAGCTATTCTTTCGGAATGTCGGAGGGCGGGTTGGGCGGCGACCCGGCATCATCACCCGATGGAACATCGGGCGGCGTCAAATCGACGGGCTCGCCTTCGCTCGAAAAGAGCGTGAAGTCTCCATTCTTGAAATCCACCAGGATTCGCACCGGCCGGCCGTCGGTTCCCCCCGAGAAGCGCACGCGCTCCACGTTCTTGCCCAGATAAGCGAGGTACTGCGCCTGGTCGCCCGACCGGTCATAGAGGAACGCCTCGGCCTGCGGGCCATGGATCTGCACCATCCGCTTGCCGTCGCGGCTCGTCCACTCGCCGCCGTTGTTCTCTGTTTCCTCGACGGGCGCCCGCACGGATGCCGGCGCGACCACAGCGACGGGAGATTCGTCGTAGGGGTAATAGCTCTCGTTCACGTAGACGTAGAGCACGTTGCCCGGTCCGTTCCACCACCAGCGGCCATTCGCCCAGAAGACCCAGTGCGCGAAGCCGTCGTCGTACCACCACCAGCGATCGCGGTAGTAGCGCGTCCAATAGAAACTCCGTCCGTGATAAAAGCCATACCAGTGAACCCCGCCGCGATAGGTGTGCACCCAACGCTGGCCACCGTCGTTGTGCCAGTACTGGCGGTTCGGCACGACCTCGACGCGACGGTCTCGATCGATCTGACGGATGATGGTGTGATTGCCGGCGATGGCGCCGTGCGCATCCGGCGCCGGCGTCTGCGACTGACGGACGATGCGCGTGCGCCCCACGCCGACCGTGACATTGCTGGAATGGGATGGGATGGCCTGGCTGTGATCGTTGTGGTCCCGCCACGACGACGAATGATCGTTGCCGCGCCCATTGCCGCGGTCTCTCGACGGACCGCGGTCGTTCGATGATCCATGGTTGCCGCTGATCGGCCGGGACTGAACCGTCCCGCGATCGTGGCTAATGCCCTGGCCGATGCCGCTGTTCTGCGACGGACCTCCGCTTTGGGTCGCGTTGTTGTTGTCGGACCCGCCGCCGCTGTCGAGCCGTTTCACCCGCACGTCGGCGGCCATCGCAGCCGACGCCGAAAAAACAAAGGCGAGCGCTATGAGTGTCTGTCGCTTCATCGGATCATCCCCTTAAAATCGCCAGCCCCAGCGGGCGCCCACGGTGAGAATGCTCAGGTTGCCCGTCACGTGCTCGAGGCCGAGGTCCTGGCCGGAACGCGTGGCGTTGTACTGCGAATTGGACATTTCCGTCCAGCCGAATTCGAGGCTGAACAGCGCGGGGTCGGCGAGCATAAAGTCGATGCCGAAGCGCGCCGTCGAGGCGAGGCCCCAATGGTTTTCATCGACGAGGGTGCGCGTCTCCGTCGTGGACGTATCGGACCAGCCAAACCCTGGGTTGGGCGTGGCCTCGATGATTGTGGCGGTCTTGTTCGAGCCGATGCCAGCGAGGATGTACGGCCGCGCGGTCCCGCGATTGGTGAGGGAGTAGCGCGCCGTCGCCATGAGCACGGTGGAATGCCCGAATACCGACGTGTCTGCGGCGGGAAGCATGCTTTGCGAGGCGGTGCGGCCGCGATTCATGAACTCAAGGTCCGCGCCCAGGGCAAAGCGGGGCGTGAGGAAGTAGTGATACTGCGTGCTGAGAAGCAGGCCCGCGTCGCCGTTGTCTCCGGAACCGCCACCCGTGGAGGCGAGGCTCACGCGACTGAGTGGATTGGCAAAGCCGAAACCCAGAGAAAACATCTGATTTTCCGACGACTCGTCGTCTTCAGCCTCATCACGGCGCCCGTGATGGACGCGCGGCTCGACCGGGTTGGCGGGACCCGAAGCCGTGGGGACGACCTGGGGCTCATCTTCCGCGTAATCCACCCGCCGGATGTCGTCGGCCTGAATGTTCAGTTCGCCGTTGGCGGTATGCAGGCGAACGGTGCGCGCCGTGGCGCTCACGATGGTCCCGCGCACCTGGCTTCCATCCTTTAAATAGACCACAGCCGCAGAAACCGGCGATGCAAGGATTCCGAAAACGAGAATGAGAAGTAGTTTTTTCATGGCTTTGTTTTGACGCGTGGGATCGACGGAAAGTGCCGCTTCTGCTCATACGGTTGGTCAAACGGTTTTGTTCGGTAAGGAATTGATTTAAGCTGTCTTCCGGCGCAACCACTTTAAGGCAAGGAGACATTTCATGAAACATCTGACGATCCGCACGGCCGCCATCTCGGCCGTGGTCGCTTTTCTACTTCCACTCTCGGTGTTTGCCACGTCGGTCAACGATAAGGCGCCGACGTTTCAGATCAGCGATCTGAGCGGAACCAAAGGTGGACTCAAAGCGGGTCAAGGAGGAGTGACGCTCGTGAATTTCTGGGCGTCCTGGTGCGGCCCGTGCGCCGTGGAATTTCCGAACTTGAATAAGCTCGCGGGGGATTACAAGGCGAAGGGTGTTCGCGTTCTTGCGATCAACATTGATAAGGATCGGCCAAGCGCCGACCGCTTCCTGACGCGCTACGCCAAAGAGGGAACCGCGCTGACCGTCCTTCTCGATCCGACAAGCAAGACCGCCGAAGCCTACGGAACAAAAGCGATGCCGACCACGTATATCGTCGACGCGAAGGGCGTCGTCCGTTTTGTCCATGTGGGCTTTCGGGCTGACGACCCGGACCAGTGGCGCAAGGAAATCGACTCGCTCCTCGTGCCCTAGACCGGACTGCATGGCCCACGACGTCTACTCTTCCCTCTCCTGGCCCACCGGCATTGAAGGCAGTGGGGACTTCGAGCGGGCTTTCGCCGTCATCGAATCGCGCGAGCCGTTCGTCTTCATCACGGGCAAGGCCGGCACGGGCAAATCGACGTTCATTCACGCACTGCGCGGCATGACCTCACGCCGACTTGCGATCGTCGCTCCGACCGGCGTGGCGGCTCTGAACGCCGGCGGCCAGACGATCCATTCTTTCTTCCGCTTTCGACCGGGCCCTCTCAATCTCGACGATATCCGACGGCTCACGCATCGCAAGCTTTACCAGAAGCTCGACCTTCTTATCATCGACGAAGTATCGATGGTTCGCGCCGACCTCCTCGACGCCATGGAGAAATTTCTCAGGCTGAACGGCCCGGATAAAGACCTGCCCTTTGGCGGGGTACAGATCGTGGCTGTGGGCGACCTCTGCCAATTGCCGCCCGTGGTGTCCGCTCCGGAAGAAGAAAGATTCTTTTCGGAGTGGTATGAAACCGAATATTTTTTCAGCGCTCATTGCCTCGGCAATTGCCCGATCTATGCCGTTGAGCTCACCAAAACCTATCGACAGAAAGATGATGTGTTCTTGTCGCTTCTCAATCGGATTCGCGACGGCGATGACCTCGAGGAAACCATCGATCGGCTCAATCGCCTTTGTGTCCGTCCTGACGATGGACTCGAAGCGGTCACGCTCGCCTGCACCAATGTGGTGGCGGATCGCATCAACGAACGTCACCTGAAGGCCCTTCCGGGGGAATCGGTCCATTTCGAAGGGCGCGTCGACGGCGATTTTGATTTAAACAGAAATCTGCCCGCCCCATTTGACCTGCGATTGAAGATCGGCGCCCAGGTGATGTTCACGCGCAATGATGTTCTTCATCGCTGGGTGAACGGTGATCTCGGGCGCGTGGTGGAGCTGCGTGAGGACCGGGTTCTGGTGTCGCTGCCCGAGAAAGACGACGCTGTTCTCGACGTCGAGGCGACGTCATGGGAATCCGTCAAGTACACGTACGACGAAAA
Organism: Elusimicrobiota bacterium; assembly: GCA_038238485.1. Classification (GTDB taxonomy): domain Bacteria; phylum Elusimicrobiota; class Elusimicrobia; order F11; family F11; genus JBBRXR01. Next base: position 4,919 of record JBBRXR010000029.1, read on the forward strand.
GGAAGGGAAGGTGCTCGCGGAAGTCGTGGGCGCCTACCACCAGATCCCGCTGATCACGGCCTGGTCGATCACGATTCACAAAAGCCAGGGCAAAACGCTGGCGCGCGCGGTGATCGATACCGGGAGCGGGGCGTTCGCTCACGGACAGATTTATGTCGCGCTCAGCCGTTGCCGATCGCTCGACACGGTGCGATTCGCCCGGCCCCTCCGCGTTTCCGATGTGCTTTTCGACGAGCGCGTGCGGGACTTTCACCAGCGGATTCCCCGCCGGAAAACGCCGCGCGCGCGCGAACTACTTCTGTAGCTGAATGGCGTTTTTGAGGCGTGAAATCGCCAGTTTCCGAGGCCTCCCGATTCCCGCCAATTTTCATTTCGATCTTCAAAGTGTTTGATGCTGAAACACTATTGCCAGGATTCTCACCCTCCCCCATCAGAATATCCCCTATGCCCAAAACAGGAAGGCCCCAATTATCGAGGGAGGGTTTCTTTGATTGAATCTCTCCATGGAAAAATTGTCTTTCAGGTTCGGAGGGCGGGGGACCAGCGGAATGACGTTTGTCGAGGTTCTCCTCGGCATGACTGTCCTCGTCTTCACGCTTGCGATCTGCATTTCCGGCTTCCAGCATCTGGTTCGCGCCGAGGTTTCCAACCGACTGAGCGCGCGGGTGGACAAAGAGATCCAGAGTGTCGCCGAGCAGGTTCGATACCAGACCGCCGGCGCCTTTGACAGCATGACGGAGACAACGCCGCATGTTCGTCCCACCAGTGACCCGAAGATCCAGGTGCTCTCCACCATCGACCCAATTGATCCTGCCACGCGAACCCGCAAAGTCACGCTGATTGCTTCCTGGAATCAGAATGGGACGACAAGGACGAAAACGCTCTCGTTTGGCGTGTCTCAGATGCGCGCGAAACTCGAGGGAGCCACCGTCATCATCCAAGCCGTCGATGCCAACACGGCCGCCCCCCTCTCCGGCATCCAGGTTTCCGCCCGTGGACAAGATATTGATTTTGTTTCCGGCCAGACGGATGCCAACGGCGTACTCCAGCTTCAGGGCGTTCGCCTGAACGCGCTGACGAGCGAAGAACTCGTGATCGATGGAACCGCGTCCCGGGCTTACCATGACATCGGAACGGGCCAGCTTCCCAACGGAACCCGCAGCTTTCTCCGCTCCTATCTCGTGGCGACGCACACGAGCCCTCCGACGTACCTCACGGTTCCCATGGTCGGACCTGGCCGTATTTTGGGACGCGTCACCGACACCTTTGGTAATCCCGTCCCGAACGCTCAGGTTTACATCTATCCAAAAAGTGGAAGCCAGGATGTCACATACGAATTGACGTCGAACGAGCGTTTCCATCAGACCGATTTCAATGGCGAATACGTCCTGCCGCGCGTGGTGCAGGGGCGCTACTACGTTTACATGACGGGCGACGCCGCGAAGACCATGACGGCGGTGGCCCTGGAGAATGATCGCTTCGATTACAACAACGGCAATTACGTCGTCGTTTTGTCGACAGCGGAGACGCGGGCGAACTTCACGACGACCAGGCGCGGCAACGCGGTGGGAACGGTTCGCGTGGTGACCGGCAACATTGCCGGAGATTATTCCCTCAATGGCAGTCGCGCCGTCAACCTCCCCCTCAGCTTTGCCAAACGCGACATCGCGCGGGCGCGACTCGTGAACGGCGGAATCGACACTCAGTTCTGGTTCGGCAATTCATTTTCCTGGTGGGTGAAAAACACTTACCTTGGAGACGAGGTCGTGACCGCGCTGACGAGCGCCAACGGCGATTACCGATTTAACTCGATCGCTCCTTATATCGTTCATCAGGACAACACGATTTATCCCCAGGACCTCCACCGGTCTCCGGTGCGCGCCGCGACAGGTGAAACAGTGCCGGCCCCTTACCTGCCCGTTCTGGCCTACGCGCCCAACGGATTTGCCGCCCCGACTTCCAACGTCAAATTTCTCATCAGCTACAACCGGGACTACAGCTCGGTCCGGCCTAAAAACTTACCGGAAGACGAATTCGTCCAAACGGTCATTGCGAACCGCGACAACACGCAGGACATTTTTGTGCTGAGCCGCGACGTTCTCGCGAACATCCACGGCCGCGTCTACATGCCAGACGGCGTCACGCCGTTCCCTTTCGACGGCCAGGTCGTTTTGTCCGCGTGGACCCCGGATGGCCCGGCCAATGCAGCCAACGTCGGGACATTCCGCTGGGACACGAACCGTTTTGAAAGCGACTACACGTTTAATACCTCGCGCGACGGTTCGAACAACGTGGTGTTTGACCTGAAACAAAGCGGATCGAATGCCTTGCTTCCCAATCTGGGCGGCGACGTGACGTGGATTAAATTCAAATCACAGGTAGGTGGACGGCAGAACGGCCAAAAGGACCTGGCTGATTCCGTCAAAGCGTGGACGAAAATTCCTGGAGGCGGTGGAACATTCCAGTACGTCCAGCTTTCGACGGCGAACATCAACGTTCACAACGTCCATGTGGAAGCGAAGGATGCGGGCGGGGCGGTCCTCTGGAGCGACGACACCGACATCAATAACGGATGGCTCTCTCTCAGCAACCGGCCGACGCACTTCTATAACTTCCACACGAGCTCCGCGGCCGTCTCGCTCAAGCCCGGCGAGGACAGGGCGGCCAACATGACCGTGTCGCCAATGCAGTCCGGCGGGTATGACACGTTTTATATTTCCCTCGGCCATGACGAATGGGTCAACACGCAGTTTGCCCAGTCCCCCGGTGCCCCGCTGGATTACCACGAAAGCCTCAACCGCTACGCCCTGATCTGGCCGGACAATTTCCCCATGGAACTGAAGAAAATTCTCCGCGCCAACGTGAGCGGCACCGTGCGCGACGCGATCAGCGGCCTTCCTCTGGCCGGTGTGACGATCACGATTCGGCGCACGAGCGGGAACGGCCGGACCCAGGACCAGGCGCCGTTCGCGCCCTTGACGGCAACCACGGGCGCTGACGGCAGCTATTCATTTTCAGCCGTCACCTTCGCAGCAGATCCCAATCCCAATATTTATGTCAAGCCGGTGCTCGATGGATTCGAGGCGGTGGATGAACGAGCGTCCCATGCGTATGACGGCATCTCGATTACGCAGGATTTTTCGATGATGCCCGTGGGAACAGGAGGCGGCGGAAGTGGCCTTTAAGCACCGGTATCGCGCGCGCCCCTCAGGTTTCTCCTTGATCGAAACCATGGTCGCCGTCATGATTTTGGGGGTTTGCGTCGTTCTCACCGGCGCGGGCACCAATCTGATGGCGGACATGCTTCGCGAGCAGCGCATCACGGAAACCCAGCGTGAAGTACAGATGACATTGGACCAGTTCAATGAAGACATTCGCGGTTGCCAGTCCATCGTCGCCATATCGACGGATTCCCTTGTCCTTCGCGTCTTTGACAATCGCGTCGGCTACCAGAACCCGCAGATCTTCAACCCGGTCACATTTGGAACCGTCACGTACCGATACACCGGCCAGGGTGACGCCCATTTCGTTTCGCGAAAGGTCGAATTCCCCGGGAGAACGCTCGTCAGAAGTGTGCTTCGTAACGCTCTGGCCACGCCGACCGCCGCCGAACCACTTTTCGCTCCGTATCCCGCCGGCGCCTCGGCGCCCTACAGTGCGGTGTCGGCGTCGATTCGCCTCCAGATGCCCTTCAAGATTCCGAAATCGACATACTCGATCGTGATGACGCGCCGCCGGTTCTTTGACCAATGATAAGGGCACGACGGCGGCAAAGCAGAGCAGGGTTCACGCTGGCGTTCGCGGCGTTCCTCGGCATCGCCCTGGCGATGCTC
>JBBRXR010000030.1:0-8735 GCA_038238485.1 Elusimicrobiota bacterium
GAAGAGCGGCGTGGGACGGCGGCTCGATGCGCTGATCACGCGCGTTGTTCCGGGCGTGGTGAAGGCGGTCAAATGGAACTCACCTTTCTACGGAATCGAGGGCGGCGGATGGTTCATGGCGTTTCACGTCTATACGCGCGCGGTCAAGGTCAGCTTCTTCAAGGGCATGTCGCTGAAGGCGGCGCCGGCCGGGGGAACTTCGAAAGAGATGCGCTGGATCGATGTTCATGAAAGCGATCTCGATGAAGCGCAGATGACGAAATGGATTAAGCAGGCCGCGGCCCTGCCGGGCTGGGGAAAGGTCTGACCATGCGCAAACTAATCGTGGCAGAACACATCAGTCTGGATGGCGTCGTCCAATCTCCCGGCGCGTCGAAGGAAGACGACAGTGGGGGATTCCGGCTGGGCGGGTGGAGCGAACCGTACGATGACGAGGCGATCGGCACCTACGTGACGGACCTGCACAAGCCGCCCTTCGAGTTGCTGTTGGGGCGGTGGACGTACGACATCTGGGCGGGGTATTGGCCGAAGGTGCCGCCCGATTCGGGCGCCATCGCCATCGCGAACCTTTTTAACGGCGTGACCAAGCATGTGGCCACGCATCGGCCTGATACGCTGAACTGGAAGAACAGCCAGGCGCTCAAGGGCGATCTGGCCGTCGCGGTACGCGCACTCAAGCAGCAGGGCGGCGCCGATCTCTTGACGTGGGGCAGCGCCGACATGACGCGTCAACTGCTGGCGGCCGGGTTGGTGGACGAGCTTCGATTGATTATTTATCCCGTCGTCCTGGGTCACGGCAAGCGCATCTTCGGCGACCACACGCAGCCGTCGTCTTTTACCGTGACGCAATCGACCACCACGCCGAGCGGCGTGCTGCTCACCCGCTACGCGCGCAGCGGCGAGGTTCGCATCGGGTCGTTCGTGGAACCTTAGAGCGGGAGATGCGCGACACTCCATGAATATTTCCCTCCAGGCGACCTTGACTGAGGCCGACGAGAAAGATCTTTTCGGTTGGAGCGATATCGTTTTTCCCATTGAAGGGCGCGGGATGGACTGGGCGGCCTTGAGGTGGCATGTGGTGGCCCGCGACGAGGAGCGGGCCGTTGGTCACATCGGGTTCGATCAGTTCACAATCCGCGACGATGGGCGGGAGACGCGGGTGATCGGCGTGGGTGGTGTGGTGGTTCGTCCGGAGCATCAGCGTCAGGGGATTCCTGCACGGATGTTTGCGACACTGCATGCGGACGCGCCGGAGAAGACCGGCGCCGACACCTTCTCGCTCTTTTGCCCGGCCCGGCTCGTCCCCTCCTATCAGCGCCACGGTTACTCGCCCATCAACCGTCCTGTGTCGATTTTGCAGCGCGGACGGGCCACGCAGACGCCGTTCACGTTCATGGTGCGCGGTCCGTCGGTCTCCCCGGTCGGGCCAGCCCTCGACATCCCCTCTCTCCCCTGGTGACGGCGCGAGGAGCGGAAATGCCCTGCCTCCGGGGCTTTTTGTTTAATGGCGGCATGAAGAAACGTTCTCCCGCCGGGATGCGCAAAGAAGACCAATCTGGATAAAGGCACGCCGCCGATTTTCCAGTTCGAGAACCGTCAGCGCGGCAGCGAGAAGGCGGTGACGATCCTGGCCGCCCTTCTCTGCGTGGCGGCGCTCGGGGCGGGCGGTTGGTTGGCGGTCGCGGGCGTGCGGGCGTTGAAAGTCCGCGTCGCGCTCGCCGTGGGATGCGGCGCGGTCGCCGTCGCCGTTTTCCTGTTCGCCGCGGGCCTTCTCCGCTACATCGTCGCGCAGGTGAAAGGCGGATTCACTTTCATTGAGAAAATTTCCATCGACGACACCGCCGTCCATTACGTGTACCGAGACATCGAGGGCGAGAAATTCTGGTCGGAGCCGCTGTCTTCCTTTGCCGGCGTGCAAGTCCTCGGGTTTCGGGCGGGCCGTCCTCCGGCGCCGGATCTGGCGTCTTCCACGCTGGTGTTGAAAAGCCTGCCGAAATCAACCGGAACGGCGGGAAGCGACGGCGGGCCGGGCGACGGTTTTCGTTGGGTCGTCATGCTCATGCATCCGGCGTTAAAGAAATGCATTCGGCTTCTGTGGGATTTCTCGACGGACGGCGCGGTGAGCGCGGACCTGGCGCAAAAGGCGCAGGAGTTTTCCGAGCGTTTCCGCGTGCCGATGCTGCCGCCGCACCTTCCCGTCGGATTGGAGACTGCCTCATGAAGCCCCGCAAAATCCCACCGCCCGAAGAGACGTCCGCGCACGCGCGCGCGGAGCTGAAGTCCTACTTCGACTCACTCGCGGCCGACGCGCGTGAGACAATGGAAGCGCTGCGCGGGTTGATCCACGCGGCCGCCCCGGGCGCCATTGAGGTCATGCACAATGGCAATCCGAGTTTCCGGATCGAGGGGAAACTGCTGGTGTATTACGCGGCGTGGCGCGCGCACTGCGGCCTCCATCCCGTGTCACCCGCGCTCCGGCGCGCCGTGGGCAACGAGATCGAGGCCCATGAAAACTCAAAAGGTGTCCTCCAGTTTTCCTACGACCATCCCCTTCCGACGGCCCTCATCACGAAGCTCGTGAAGGCCCGCCTGATCGAAGCGCGCCGGGAGCGCCATTGATACATCAAGGAGGCCGTTTGATTAAAAAGGCATTCATCGGTTCAATCGCGTTGTCCCTGGCTTCTTTCTTGCACGCGGCCATTCCACCGATCGAGACGGTCGAGCCGCTCATCAACGCTCCCAACAGCGACTGCCGGGATCTCATCCCAGACAGAAAAGACTCACCCAGCGCAGACGCTTCTAAAGATCGCCTGACCATTGCTGACGCCTTCAGAGAGGGCGATCGAATCTCCGCGCTCGTTTACGCCGATGTGGAGGGTCCCTTTTATGTGGTGGAGGTGAACCCGAAACAGCCGGACCTGTGCAAATTGACGTACACCGTCTCCCAAGAGGGCGAAGCATTCTCCGACGCCATCAAAGATCGTTACGATGCGATGTTGCACAATGACGCCCCCGGATACTTGAGCGGTACCAACCTCAGAATCGTGGGACGGTGGAATTCGGGGGCGAAAAAGTTCCTCGGGCGGAACTCCGCTGCGGACGAGTTTCTGGTATTGGAATGGTATCACGGGCATGAAAACCAAGGCTTGAAAACGCTGGAGTTCATCAATGACGGCAAAGTGGCCCAGTCCGTTGAGAGCGGTTACTTAATTCTCGATGGTGAAGAAGATGACTCTCACTCGTTCTCCTGTCACCCCGATCTGGGCACAACCGGAATCGTCGTCCTGAATTGCGACAATGTCGTGTCCGAAAAGCCGCCGTTAAAATCGAAAACGTATTGTTGGGAAAACGGAAGCCTGAATGAATGTAAAGGAAAGTGAGTTGTGATGGCGGGGACACGCTTATGAGCGCGACCGCCTTCGCGGTGAACGCCGCGGTCCTGGCGCTCATGGACTCGTTCTAGCCATGCTTGAACTCCGCCCCTCCTGCGAACATTGCGACACGGCGCTGCCGCCGAACTCCACCTCCGCCCGCATCTGCACGTTCGAGTGCACCTTCTGCCAAACCTGCGTTGAAAATGTCCTCCTGAACGTCTGCCCCAATTGCGGGGGCGGGTTCGCGCCGCGCCCGATCCGCCCGGCGAAGAACTGGAAGTCGCACATGTGCCTGACGCAGTATCCCCCATCGACGAAGGTGAAGCGCCGCCCCGTGGACGCGACGGCCCACGCCGCGTTCGCCGCGTCGATCAAGAACGTCGCTCCCGAGAAGCGCTGAGGCGGGATCCCGTTGACCGACAACCAGATCAAATTCACCGACGGCGAGGGCTACGAGAGCTACATGGGCGTGTGGAGCCGGTTGGTTGGCGACACCTTCCTCGACTGGTTGAAACCCGTTGCGGGCCTCCGCTGGTTGGACGTGGGTTGCGGCAACGGCGCGTTCACGGAGTCCATCGTTCAACGCTGCGCGCCGGCGTCCGTCGACGGCGTCGACCCGTCCGAGGCCCAGCTCGCGTTCGCGCGACTCCGCGCCACCACGCGCGCGGCGCGCTTCCACCAGGGCGACGCGATGGCGCTTCCTTTTCCCGACGGCGACTTCGACATCGCCATCATGCCGCTCGTGATTTTCTTCGTTCCCGATCCGCTGAAAGGCGTCAGAGAAATGGCGCGGGTGGTGAAACGCGGCGGCGTCGTGTCCGCGTACGGGTGGGACCTTTCGAGCGACGGATTTCCCTATGAACCGGTGATGGCCGAAATGGAAGCGATGGGCGTGCCCCGCCGCCTGCCGCCGAGCCCCGACGCCGCCACGCTGGAGAACCTCACCCGTTTCTGGACGGGCGCGGGTCTCAAGGACGTGGAGACCACGGTGATCCGCGCGCAGCGGACCTTCCCGAGCGCGGAGGAACTGTGGGCCATCACCGCCAAGAGCCCCAACCTCGGGCCGCCGGTCACCTCGCTGACGCCGGAGAAGCTCGCGCAGCTCAAGGCCGGTGTCGCCCGCCGCGTGCCCGCCGACGCGTCCGGCCGCATCACCTTCCACGGGCGCGCGCACGCCGTCCGCGGCCGCGTCGGTTGATGAAAGATTTCATCCTTCCCATCGTCGCCATCATCGTGAACGTCGGGCTGGGCGCGAACCTCCACATGCCGCTCTTCTACGTCGCCGCCGCCGTCATCTTCGTCCTCTTCGTCCTCAAGATCGCGCGGACCCGCGGCGGCAACAAGACCTCTTGAGCGCCGCGCACCCCGTGGCGGCGGAGAAGACCGCCGTCCGCACCGCGCTCTGGCGCGCCCTCCATGTCCAGGTCGATCCCGCCCCGCACGTGCTGACGGATGAGATCGGACTGAAGCTTCTGGAGCCCGCGGGCGGCTGGCGCCAGCGCCACGACATGCTGCCGGCCATCACGGCGCGGTCAAGGGCAACGGTCGTCGGGCGCGCGCGGTTCATCGAAGACCTCGTGGCGGCCGAAGCCGCGCGCGGCGTCCGGCAATACGTTCTCCTGGGCGCGGGCCTCGACACCTTTGCGCAGCGCCATCCCGGCGGCGTTTCCGACGTGCGCGTGTTCGAAGTCGATCAGCCGGGGCCCCAGGCGTGGAAGCGGCAGAAACTTCTGGAATGCGGTTTCGGAATTCCGGAATGGCTGCGGTTCGTCCCGGTGGACTTCGAAGCGAACGACGACTGGCTTGGGCGGCTCTCGCAAGCCGGGTTCGACGCGGCGCAACCGGCGGTGGTCGCTTCGACGGGCGTGGCGGCGTTCCTCACGCGCGACGCGCTGCTCGCGAAGCTGACGCAGGTGGCGTCGCTCGCGAAGGGCACGACGCTCGCCATGACGTTTCTTCTCCCGATCGATCTTCTGGATGAGGAGGAGCGCGCGGCGCGACGAAAGACCGAAGCCTTCGCACGCGACTCCGGGAATCCCTGGCTCAGTGTCCTCGCGCCGACGGACATCGAGCGGCTCGCCCGCAAAGCCGGATTTTCCGGCGCGCGCCACGTGTCCGCGACCGATCTCACCGATCGCTATTTCAAAGGAAGGGCCGACGGCCTGCGGCCGTCGAGCGGCGAGGAAATCCTGGTCGCGACCGTCTGACGTCGGCTAAAGACCGAGTTCGGGATTTTCGGGCGCGGCGTTCAGCACCTCGGCCCCTTTGTTCGTGGCCTTGTTGAGGAGCGGGGAGACGCGCGTGAGTTTCATTTCGGCGGGGTCGTACGGCTTGAGCAGCGGCTGGAGGGTTTTCGTTTCGGTGACGTACGGCGCGAGCCACAGGCTTTCGTTCTCCGGCTCGAGAATCACCGGCATGCGGTCGTGGAATTCTTTCGTCAGGCCGTTGGTGTCGGTGGTGATAATCGTGAAGCTCTGCAGTTCCTTCCCGTCGGGCCGCTTCCAGCGGTCCCAGAGGCCGGCGAACGCGAACAGGCCGTCATCCTTCATCGTGATGCGGTAGGGGATCTTCGCTTTTCCCTCGGGTTTCCATTCGTAGTAGCCGTCGGTGACGACGAGGCAGCGGCGCCGGCGGAAGGCGTCCTTGAAGGCCGGTTTCTTGGCCACCGTCTCGGCGCGCGCGTTGATGCACTGCGAGGCGATCTTCACGTCTTTCGCCCACGAGGGAACCAGGCCGAAGGTCATTTTCGTCAGCACGCGCCGGTCTTCTTCCTGGATCACCACCGGCGCTTCTTCAGTCGGCGCGATGTTGAAGAGCTTCATCAGCGCGTCCACCTTGGCGCGGTCCTCATTGAGCAGGAATCGCTTGGTGAGGCCGGTCATCTGCGTGAGGGAATAGCGTCCGCACATGGATTCATTCTAGCTTTGGTAGAACGGACTCTGGTTCGGAGAAGAATCCGGCACAGAGAAGAGAGACCGTTTGGCAGATCACTTTGGATTCTATCGTCTCACCCCAGGAGGCTTCATGATTCAGATCAATTTCGTCGCTGTGTTGCTCGGCGCGCTGGCCATTTTCGTCATCGGTTTTCTCCTTCACGGGCCTGTGCTCGGCAAGCTCTGGATGAAGCTCGCGGACATTCATCCGACAGGCGAGGAAAAGTTTTCGACCATGGTCCCGCAGCTCGTGAAGAATTTCACCGTGAACGTCGTCTACGCCGCCGCTTTCTCGGCGGTCTTCTCCCTGGCCGCGCCGACCATGGGCGGTCGGACCCCGGCGAACGCGGTGGTCCTGGCGCTGATCGTGTGGGCCGGGTTCCTCTGCACCACGACCTCGATCGAAGTGATCTGGATGGGACGCAAGCCCGCGCTGTGGCTTTTCGAGGTGTTCGCCTCGCTCGTGTCCACCGTCTCCATGGCCCTCATCATCGCCGCTTTCTAGGCCGGGCCCTGCCGCGTTGAAAACGCGTCGTCAGCCATGACGAATTATTGATTCCAGCCGTCGATTTGTCGGGGTATCCCTCGTATCCTTTTTCCATGACGCGATCTCCGGCCCATCGTCGATGGTTTCACGCCGTGACCTTCCTGGGGGCCCTCCTCCTGGCGAGCGCGTCGGTGGTTTCAGCCGATGAGAAAACGCCCTGCCATTCGCTCTCGCTGGGCGCCATGTACAAGGGGGCGCAGGTGCACGTGGGCTTGGGCGCCCGGTGGGCGGCGGAGGCGCGGGCCCAAGCGGGGAATTCAGGTTCCGATGTCGGGCAGATCGACGCTTCCGCTTATGGCATGCGCCTTTACCGTTATTTTCACGCCCCCACGCGGCTGCGTCTGCTCATGGGCGTGGAAGGCGCGGCCACCCGGTCGTCCGCGTCGGAGGTCAGCTACAAAACCACCGGTACGGCGTTGGGCGCGTTTCTCGGGGCGGAGGTTTACGCCACGCGTCGGCTCTCCTTCAATCTGGACGTCGGGCCCTATTTTCTTTCCACGTCGGTGAAAGACAGCGGGATCTCTCAATCAGGAATGGAGATCGTCATCAACTCGTCGATCAACCTCTATCTCTTATGAAAAAAAAGCTGAGTCTCTTTTTGGCGTTCGGTTTTCTTTCGCTTCACGGCGCGTGGGCCGGGGTGCATTACGGCCTTGGCACCGCCGTCGCTCATCAAAGCGCGGTGGCGATCGATGCCGCCAACGACGCCGCGATCGCGTCCCAGCGACCCGTCTGCACCGACGCGCCCTACACCGTCTCGCCCCTGGATTTGACGAACGGGTTCAACCTGGAGCCGCTGGGTCATCTGGCGCCTTACTCCCACACGCTGCCGACCGAACACATCTACTTTCTGATCGTCAAATCTTCCGCTGACACGACCAGCTATGACGTTCGTGCTCCCGCCGACATCCTCATCACCCGCGTGTCCTCCAGCGAGCTCCTGTTCAGCACACCGACGTATAAGGACTACTCGATTTATTACGACGCCTGCCGGGGCGTGAACGGCTACTTCCACCATGTCCTCCATCTCAGCGCAGACCTTGAGGCCAAATTGGGGAATGTGGATCGGAACTGCTCGGTCTACTCCGACGGGTCCGCTCGGGTGTGCAACACGGACACGGCGATCCTCGTGAACGCGGGCGATGTGATTGGAAACACGGTGGGCCGCGTCGGGAGCAACTTGGTGGGGGTTGATTTTGGGACGCATGACTACAGGAAAGCGCCGCTCGCCTTCGCCGACCCCAGCCGGAAAGGAGCGGATCAGCTGCACACGGTGTGTCCCGTGGACTATTTCCCGGAGTCGCTGCGGGTGCAGATGGAAGCGCGGCTCGGCACTTACGACGGGTCCGTCCATCGGACGGCGGCCCCCGTGTGCGGCGAATACAACCAGGACATCGCCGGCTCCGCGCAGGGAAATTGGTACGTGAACGGCACGCCGCCCGGTCCCGTTCAGCAGGAAAACGCCACGCTGGCGCTGGTGCATGACAATGTCGACCCCACCCGCGGCGTTCTTTCGGTCGGGCAATCGGTGACGGCCAGCGGCCTGTCCTCGGGTCCCTATTACTTCACCCCGTCGTCGATGGGCCTCGTGAACCGCGACTTCGGCGGCGTGCGCGACACCGACACATATTGTTATGAATCGCCGGGCCTGATATCCGCGGTGATCCTGATTCAAATGCCGAACAGCACGACGCTGAAGATCGAACGCCAGGGCCTCGCTTCGTGCGGCGCCGGCCCCTGGTCTCTCACCTCCAACGCCACCACGTTCGTCCGCTAAGCTCAGCCCCCGGTGGACTGTTTATCCCGGGGGCTTTTTGTTTAATGAGCGCATGTCGGAAACGCAGATTACATTCGACGACGGCGAAGCCTACGAGCGCTACA
>JBBRXR010000031.1:0-8709 GCA_038238485.1 Elusimicrobiota bacterium
CATCGACTCCCGAAGGAGCCTTGAAGTTGAAATCGGAATCCTTGATGGCGGGATTGACCGCAATCGACGAGAGGGCGGTCTTCACCACAGCGGAGTCAGATTTGAAAACGGTCTGCGACGGCATCCAGGTCACGGTCGACACAAGAATCTCCAGAGAGTACCCGATGTCTTTGCCCTTGGGTTGCGCCATCAGTCGCGGCCCGTCGACTTCATTGGGGTTGAGGGAGAGATCAAAATGCTTGCGAAGGTCGGCCACGTAACCGCCAACGGGAATGAGGCCCTGGGGAAGGATCTTGGCCTGCACCCAGTTCTGCCACGTGCCTTCCCAGACCTGCTTGAACGCCGGATTGTAAACCCAGAGTTTCTTTCCATTTGAGATGGTGACCTGCGGGTCCGGCTTCTTTTTTTCCACGCGCAGGCGGTTCGACTTAGCAAACATCGCCACGCCCTCGACCGTCGTGTCTGATCCCATCTCCACGAACTTGATGTTCTGGGTAAAATCGAATCGGATCGCCGTGACGGATTTGTCGGCCTGCTCGAGGTGGGCCAAAACGTCATTGAGCTCGTAAGCCGAAACCGGCGCGGCCGCGGCGACGAAGAGAACGAGGGCCGCGAACGCCCGCCTCACTGCATCATCTCCTGCTCAGGGATGTTGTTCACCTTTCCGATGAACTCCTCGATCATGTCGAAATTGATTTCCCACTTGTTTGTCCCGTCGGGCTTGTTGATGAATTGCTTCACCTCGAGCAGAGAAAGGATGTTGGTGGCGCGCGCCGACGAGCCGAAGTGCGCCTTCAGAAGGTCCTGCGACACGCGCTTGCGCTCGAGGATGAGCTTGAGGGCCTCGATCAGGTCCTTCATTTCCTTTTTATCTTCAACGGCGAACTCGAGCGCGGAACCGGAGCTGAAGAGGTCGTCATAGAACGGCATGCCGAACTGTTTGACATGGTCCACAAGCTTCTCCACTTCCCCTTCGGACACGTAGGCACCTTGGCAGCGGACCGGCTCAGGCGACGCGGGCGGCAGGAACAGCATGTCGCCCTTGCCAAGAAGCGATTCCGCGCCAATGCAGTCGACGATGACGCGCGAGTCGATGGCCGAGGCCACGCGAAGCGCGATACGCGCGGGCAAGTTCGCCTTGATGACGCCGGTAATGACGTCGACGGACGGGCGCTGCGTGGCGAGCACAAGATGGATGCCGACGGCGCGCGCCATCTGAGCGAGGCGCTGCACGGAATCTTCCACTTCCTTGGGCGCGGTCAGCATGAGGTCGGCCAATTCGTCGATGATCACGACGAGGAAGTACTCCGGCGGGAGGCCGGCGGCCTTGCGCTTTTTGTTGTACGAATCGATGTTGCGGACATTGGCCTTGGCGAAGAGGTCGTAGCGGTATTCCATGACCTTCACGAGGCGCGTGAGCGCCTTGGCGGCCTGCTTGGAGTTGGTGATGACTTCCGCCTGCATCGGAGGGACGCGCGGGTCGTAGAGATGCGGGATCGCCGAGTACGACGGCAGTTCCAGGCGCTTCGGGTCGATCAGCGTGAACTTCACGAGATCGGGCGGCATGCGGTAGAGGATGGAACTGATCATCGCGTGAACGCAGACGCTTTTGCCCGCGCCGGTCGCGCCAGCGATCAGCATGTGCGGCATCGCGGCCAGGTCGACGATGAACGGTTCGCCCGACACCGTTTTACCGAGAACAAAGGCGAGCGGTGACGGATGATTGAGAAATTCAGGCTTAGCCAAAAGCTCCTTGAGCGTGACGCTCTCCGGGCTCGAGTTCGGGATTTCAACGCCCACCGCGCCCTTGCCGGGAATGGGCGCGAGAACGCGGATGCCGATGGAGCGCATGGCGAGCGCGATGTCGTCGGAACGGCTGGCGATGGACGCGACCTTCACGCCCGGCGCCGGTTCGAGGTCATAGCGCGTGATCACCGGTCCCGGATGGATTTCCACCACGTTCGCGGCGATACCGAAGTTGCGGAGCGTCTGCTCGAGAAGTTTCGCGCGGGAGGTGAGCTCGTCTTTGGCGACCGGCGTGCCGCGCGTCACGGACTCGAAGATGTCGAGCGGCGGCGACTTGTAATCGATTTTGGGGCGCGTCGTGGCGAGGGCGGGTTCTTTTTCGTCCGGGCTCCTGGGCACGATCGGTTTCTCGGGCTTGCGCGTGATCTTGGGTTCGGCGTTCGCGGGGCCTTCGTTCACGGGCGGTTCCGACGGAAAATTCACGATCTTGGGCGGCGCGGCCGGTTTGGCGGGCGCCACCACGATGGCGGCCTTCCCCTTCTTCAGGTCCTCGCGCGGCGCGACGACGGGCGCCTTGGTTTCCTTCACGCGCGCGGCGCGGGCCTTCTTCCATTCGGCCCAGTCGGCCGCGATCGCGCCGAAGAGCGAATGGACGAGTTCCGCGGGATGCAGGCCGATCAGGAGGATGGAGAGGGTGCAGATGGCGCCGAAGGTGACGATCCACACGCCGGCGGATCCGAAGGGACCCTTGAGAAACGCGCCGACCTGTTCGCCCACGGCACCGCCGTAATTCGAGCTCCAGACGGCGGACCCCATCAACGAAAGGAACACGAGAGAAAAAATGAAAAGCCCACTGAAGAGGGCGAGTTTCAACGGCCGGACGTGCTTCTGTCCTTTGAAAAGAAGGAAGAAAGAAAGGTAGGCAGTGGCGAGAGGAAGAACGCGAGCGCCCATGGGCCCGAGCAGCCAGGTCAGGACCTCGGCGACGTGAAGTCCCCACCGGCCCGAGGCCGCAGGAAAGAGCACGCTATAGAAGGCGTAGAGGGAAACGAAGAGACCGGTGGCGGAGATCCAGCTGACTTTCTGGGCGGAACGCCCTTTGGTCTTGCTACGCGCCCGGTAAAGCAACCGAGACGGAGAGAAACGGCCCATTGGCCTCCCTGAGGCGAGTGATTGCTTAAACGGCGGGATCGATGAGAAAAAGGTTCTGGCCCGCCGAGATCGGCTTGCCGTTTTCTACCAAAATTCTGACAACGGTGCCGGAAACGCCGCCGTTGATCTCGTTGAGGACCTTCATGGCCTCGACGATACAGAGGGTCTTCTCGGGCGACACTGCGTCCCCCTCTTTGACGAACGAAGGCGACTGCGGCGACGGCGAGCGGTAGAAAATGCCGGCCAGCGGGGACTTCACCGGCACCAGCTTGCCCAGGTCTTCCTCTTTGGGCGCCGCGTCTTTCCGCGGCCCAGCGCCTTGTGCCTGGTGAGGACGAGCGGGCCCGTGATGCACCACGGGTGAGCGTCCCTGACGGACGAGCTTCACTTCGAACGCCCCGTCCGTGACTTCAAGCTCCTGGAGGTTTTCTTCCTCCATGAGCTTCAAGAGTTCTTCGAGACGGTCGACGGGTTTCGCCGCGAGCTTGTCAGTCTTCCGGTTGCCCGGATTGACGGCCTTGGACATTAGTAACGGCGCGGTCCGCGGTCACGGCCGCCGCGGTCGTCACCACGGCCACCGCCACGCTGCGACGGGAGGCTGTCGGGCTCGTCCGCCATCCCTTCAGGACGGGGAATGAGCGCTTTGCGGGAAAGATTCACGCGGCCCTGGCTGTCGATCTCGAGCACTTTCACGTCGAACTCGTCGCCTTCCTTGACGACGTCTTCGGCCTTCTCAACGCGACGATGGTCGAGCTGGGAGATGTGCACCAGCCCTTCTTTGCCGGGCATGAACTGAACGAAGGCGCCGAGGCGCGTCATGACGCGCATGACCTTGGCCTTGTACGTCTTGCCGATTTCAGGAACGGCATTCATTCCAGCGATCATGGCCTTCGCGGCTTCCACCGAGTCGGCGTTGGTGCTGGAGATGTAGACGCGTCCGTCGTCGTCCACTTCGACATTGGCGCCGGTCTCTTCCTGGAGCGCGCGGATGTTCTTGCCGCCCGGACCGATGAGGGCTCCGATCTTGTCGATCGGAATGTCCACGGTGACCATGTGCGGCGCGTACTCGGAGAGCGTTTCGCGCGGCGTGGACATGATGACGTCCATTTTCTCGAGAATGTGGAGGCGGGCGTTCTTGGCACGTTCCAGCGCGATCTTCATGATGTCGATCGAGACGCCGGAGATTTTGATGTCCATCTGGATGGACGTGATGCCTTCGCGGGTACCGGCGACCTTGAAGTCCATGTCGCCCATGAAGTCTTCGAGGCCGATAATGTCGGTAAGGATGGCGACCTTATCGCCTTCCTTGATCAGGCCCATCGCGATACCGGCGCAGCTGGCTTTCACCGGCACGCCCGCGTCGAAGAGCGCCAGGATGCCGCCGCAGACGGAAGCCATCGAGGAGGATCCGTTGGACTCGGTGATGTCCGACACCACGCGGATCGTGTAAGGGAACTCGTCAGCTGAGGGCAGGAGCGGCTCGATCGCGCGGCGCGCGAGGTTGCCGTGGCCAATTTCGCGGCGGCCGGTGGAGCGCTCGCCGCGGGCTTCACCGGTCGCGAACGACGGGAAGTTGTAATGGAGGAGGAAGCGGTCTTTGTATTCGCCGAGGATGTCGTCGATAATCTGCATGTCCGACGGCGTTCCCAGGGTCGCGGTGCAGATGGCCTGGGTCTGGCCGCGCGTGAAGAGAGCGGAGCCATGAGCGCGGGGAAGGACGCCCACCTGGCCGGAGATCGCGCGGACGACGTCCATGCTGCGGCCGTCGGCGCGACGGTTCTCGTCGAGGATCATGCGGCGGACTTCTTTATAAATGATGTCTTCGATGATCGCCGGCGCGTACTGAATCGTGTCCGGGAAGGTTTCCTTGAGCTCGCGGATCGCTTCGGACTTGATGTTCTGGATCGCGTCTTCGCGCTCGAGCTTCTCGGGCACGGAGAGGGCGGACTTGATCTTGGCGGAGACCTTCTGTTCCATCGCCGTGCGGATCGCGCCGTCGAGCGGCGTGGTCTTCACTTCGAACTTGGGCTTGCCATGTTGCTTCACGAACTGGGACTGCCACTCGCAGCACTCGTCGATCTTCTGCTGGGCGAGGTTGAGGGCTTCGAGCATGAGCTCTTCGGAAATTTCCTTGGCGCCGCCGTCGATCCTGACGGGCGAGCCTTTGCGGCCGGAGACGGTGAGGTTCAGCGTCGAGAGTTCCTGCTCTTCGACGGTCGGGTTCACGACGAACTGGTCGTTCACGCGGCCGATGCGCACGCCTGTGATCGGGCCGTTGTGCGGGATGTCGGAGAGGCCGAGGGCGAGGCTCGCGCCGGTGATGGCGAGCATGTCCGGGTCGTTGTCCTTATCGATGGAAAGGAGCCAGGCGGTGACGAGGACGTCGTTGTAGAAGCCTTCAGGGAAATGGGGCCGCATGCTGCGGTCGACGAGACGGGAGATGAGAATTTCCTTCTCGCGAGGACGGGCCTCACGCTTGAAAAACCCGCCGGGGATTTTGCCGGCGGCGTAGGTCTTCTCTTTGTAGTCAACGGTGAGCGGGAGGAAATCGATGCCGGGCTTCGGTTCGTGGGAGACGGTGGCGGTGACGAGGACGACGGTGTCGCCGCAGCGAATGAGGACGGATCCGCGCGCCTGCTTGGCGACTTCGCCGGTTTCGACGGTGATTTCTTTACCGTCCAGGATGAAGGTGCTGCGCTTCTTTACGTTTTCGTCGAGCATGATGTTCTCCTATGGATTGCGAGGAGAACGCCATGCTGTGAGGGATCCATTCGCTTCTCTCGGCCAGAGAAGGGGATGCATCCCTCCACCCATTCGAAGGGTGATGGCAGGCGTTTCCTCGGTTGGAATGCGGGTCAAGCTACTATTTGCGGAGGTTGAGTTCGGTAAGAACTTTCTGATACTGCTTCACGTCGACGCGGCTGAGGTAATTGAGGAGTCGGCGACGTTCACCAACGATTTTCAGAAGGCCGAGCCGGGAGGCGAAGTCCTTCTTGTTGGTGTTCATGTGCTTGGAAAGATCGGTGATGCGGGCGGTGAGGATGGCGATTTGTACGCCGGTGCTTCCGGTATCCGTTTTATGCGTCTTGAAAGGCTCGGTCGCAGCGGACTTCACATCTTTGCTGATCATCTCATTCACTCCCGTTTCGATTGGTCAAAATTATGGCGCGTTCAAACGATTATAAACATTCAGTTTCCGTCTGTAAAGCGTTGGATGGGCGCTATTTCTCAGCGTCTTTCCGGGGTCTTTTTCCATCCCGTCACGGCGGCCCGGATGTCCCGGGCGATCTGGCGCTTGAGTCCGTCGACGGAACGGAAGCGTTTCTCGGAGCGCAGGCGCCGTTCCAGTTCCACGAACAGGGTCCGGCCGCGAAGGTTGAGCTTTTTGCCCGGAAAATGGATCTCCACGGTCGGCCCGGCGCCCCCGAACGTCGGTCGGACGCCAATGTTGCAGACGCCCCGGAGCACACCGCCGGCCCGATGCTCACTGCCCTGGATCCACGCGCGCGCGGAGAAGACGCCGCGCGGTAAAATTTTGTCGGGATGAACGCCGACGTTCGCTGTCGGCACGCCGATCTTGCTTCCCATCCCGTGCCCGCGCACGACTTTGCCGGCGATGAGGTAGGGATGGTTAAGAAAAGAACTCGCGCGCTTGTACTTCCCCTCCTCGAACAGCGCGCGGACGAGCGTCGAGGAGACCACCTGCCGGTTCCAGCGGACCGGCGAAATCACCCACACCGGAATTCCAAAGTCTTCCCCCCACCGCACAAGTTCGAGCGCGCCGGCCGAACGCTGGGCGCCGAAGCGGAAGTCCGCGCCGACCACGATCCCCGCGGCCCTGTATTTATTGATGAGGAGGTCGCGGAAAAATCCGAACGGCCGCATGGACGCGAGGTCCTTGCTGAAAGGGATGAGCTCGACCTCGTCCATGCCAAATCGTGTGAGCAGGTGCCGCTTCTCGAGCTCGCTGCTGAGAATAAGCCGGCGCGCCTTCGCATCGAGCACCATGCGCGGCGGCACGGGAAAGGTGAGCGCGAGAGAGCGGACCTTCCGCTTCCTGGCTTCCGTGACGGTGCGCGCAAGAAGGCCCTGATGGCCGCGATGAACGCCGTCGAAGGACCCGATCGTGATGAGACGCCCGCCTCTCATGCGAACGCGGCCTCCAGCGGAAGCACCGTCTGCGCCAATGCGTCGGCGTCGAGCTGGCGAAGGCGATCGCCTGGGGTGGCGCGATCGATGGTGAAAGAACCGATGGCTTCGCGCGTGAGCGCCGACATCGTGGCGCCCCCGCCCACGGCGGCGCCGATGTCTTCGACGAGCGAGCGGATATAGGTGCCCGACGAGCAGCGCACGCGAAACGAAGCTTCATCGCCGCTGGCGTCGAGCGGCTCTATCCAGCGGATCGCCACCGGGCGCGGCTGGCGCTCGACGGTCTTGCCCTGACGGGCCAGTTTGTAAAGCGGAACGCCTTTCTGTTTCAAAGCGGAATACATCGGCGGCGTCTGCATGTGATCGCCGGCGAATCCGGAGATGACGCGCCAGACGCGTTCACTTTCCGGTGCGGGGGCGGCGGAGGTTTCGAGGGTGCGGCCGGTGACGTCGCCCGTGTCGGTGCGAACGCCGAACTTCAGGCGGCAGCGGTAAATCTTGTCGGAGCCCATCACGTCGTCCTGCCGCTTGGTCGCCTTTCCGATAAGGACAATAAGGAGGCCCGAAGCGAGCGGGTCCAGCGTGCCGGCGTGACCGATTTTGGCTCCGCCGAGTTTGGGCTTGATCCAGCGGATGATGTCGTACGAGGTGGGGCCCGCCGGTTTATCGACAAGGAGAAGGCCGTCGGGAAACGACATGGATCAGAAAATCTTTTTGAATTGGGCGAGCGCGGCTTCCGTCGCGACGTCGAGCGAACCCGGGATCGCGCATCCCGACGCGTTCTTGTGGCCGCCGCCGCCGAAAGCGCGCGCGACCTGATTGATGTCGAGATCGCCCTTCGAACGGATGCTGGCTTTGGTGACGGTGGTCCCGGCTTTCTGCTTGAGGAGAATCGAGGCCTGAACGCCGTCGATCTGAAGGCCGGCATTGACGATTTCCTCGACGTCGTCGGGCTGCGCGCCCAGCGACTGATAGATTTCGGATGGGATGGTGAGAACGGCGAGGCGGCGGTCGAAATGCAGCGTCATGCGCTTGAGCACGTCGGCGAGCAGCCGCAGGGCGGTCTCGGACTTGCTCAAGTAAATGCGCTCGGAAAGGTCAGCGATGGGCAGGCCCGTCGCGAGGAGCTTCGCCGCAATGGAAAGTGTCTGCACGTTCGTGTTCGAGTAGCGGAACCAGCCCGTGTCGGTCGTGACGCCGGTGAAAAGCGCGGCGGCTTCGTGCGCGGTCACCGCAAGGCCCGAGCGCTCGATGATCTTGTAGATGAGCTCAGCCGTGGACGACGTGGTCGGTTCGACGAAATTGATGTTGCCGAAATTCGGGTTGTGAAGGTGGTGGTCGATGTTGATGGTCGTCACCACCTGAGACTTCGTGTCGATGATATTGCCCGTGCGCTCGATGCCCCCGCACTCGAAAACGATCAGGACGTCGTATTTCCCCTCGACCTTCTCAACATTGTGGATTTCCGCGGCCCCGTCGAGAAAAGCAATCGACTTCGGCACTGGGCCGAAGTTCATGATGTCGACTTTCTTGTCTTTACCGAGGCGCCGGATCAGCGAGGCCATCGCGATCTGAGACCCGATGACGTCGCCGTCGGGGTTCTGGTGACCGGAAAGGCAAAAGGTGTGTCCCTCCCGGAGCGCCGCGAGGATCTCGTCGAGG
>JBBRXR010000032.1:0-8701 GCA_038238485.1 Elusimicrobiota bacterium
AGCGTGGGATCGTAGAGGCCCTGTTTGGGTGGAATGCCTGATTGTGTCATGAAGATTTAAGCCCGGATGTAGGAGCGGGACAAGCCTTACGGCTTGCGAGCTGCGGATTTAAGAGCGAATCGACCGGGTGAGCGCATATCGACTGAGGATTCTAACACAGAAGGTTGGGGGAGGCAAACCGGTCGGCCCGGGCTATTCCCAGGCGCGTCCGTCTTTGGTCAAAAGAGCTTCACTCTCAGCGGGTCCCCACGATCCGGCCGGGTACGTCGGGATAGCGGCGCTCCCCTTTTCCCAGTAGTCGGCGATGGGGTCGATGATCCGCCAAGCTTCCTGGACGCTATCGGACCGGGTAAAGAGCGTCTGGTCGCCGAGCATGGCGTCCTGAAATAGGCGCGCATAGGATTCCGGCGGTGGCGTTTTGAACGTCTCCTGGTAACCGAAGTCCATTGTAACCGTGCTCATGCAAAGCTTCGGGCCGGGATGCTTGGCTTCGAAACGCATCGTTATTCCTTCATCGGGCTGAATACGGAAACGCAGCACGTTCGGCGTGAGCTGGTCGGCCAGGAGCGGTTTGAAAATCGAGGTGGGCACGCGCTTGAAGTGGACCGACACGTTCACTTCACGTTCGGCCAGCCGCTTACCGGAGCGCAGGTAGAACGGAACGCCCTGCCACCGCCAGTTCTCGATCTCGAGCTTGACCGCGGCGAACGTGGCGATGCGCGAGGCCGGGTTCACGCCTTTTTCCTCGCGGTAGCCGGGCACGCGCTGCCCTCCCATCTGCCCCGCGGCGTACTGGGCGACCACGGTGCTTTCCTTCACCTGATACTCGCGCATCGGCGTCACGGATTTGAGCACGTCGTTGCGGCGGCTGCGCACGGCGTTCGCCTCGAGGCTGCTTGGCGGTTCCATGGCGATGAGGGTGAGGAGCTGGAGAAGATGGTTCTGGAACATGTCGCGCAGCACGCCGGCCTGCTCGTAATAGCCCGCGCGGTGTTCGACGCCGAGCTGTTCCGACGCCGTAATCTGCACATGGTCGACGAAGTTGCGGTTCCACACCGGCTCGAACATGATGTTCGCGAAGCGGAACATGAGGATGTTCTGCACGGTCTCCTTCGCGAGGTAATGGTCGATGCGGTAAATCTGTTCCTCACTCAAGTGCGAGCGGAGCGCTGCGTTGAGCGCCTCGGACGTCGGCAGCGATTCGCCGAACGGCTTTTCGATGACGACGCGGACCCAGCCCTTATCGCTGTCGGGGCGCGCGAGCTTCGAGTCGCCGAGCTGCGCAACGATGTCGCTGTAAATGGACGGCGGCGTGGAGAGGTAATACACGCGGCGGCAGTGAACGTCGAACGTTTTGTCGAGCTCGCAGAGCGCGTTACTCAGCCGCTGGTACAGCTTCGCGTCGCCGTACTCGCCGGCGAGATAGCGGCAGCGCTGAACAAAGCTGTCGGCATCCGCCTTCGCGGCGTCCTTGGGGAGCGACGAGCGGACATGCTCCTGAAACTGCGCGTCGGACATCTCGGTGCGCGCCACGCCGACGATGTAGAAGCTTTTCGGCATGAGCGCGTGCGTGGAGAGATGGAAGAGTGACGGGAGGAGCTTGCGGTGCGTGAGGTCGCCCGACGCGCCGAAGATGACGATGGCGCAGGACTCGGGCACCTGTTCGAGGAGGCACAGCTCCTCTTTGGTGTAGATCTTGGAGGCGAGGATCGCCTGGCGCACCCGGGCTTACTTCTTGTCGAAGCCGGCGGCTTTCACGCCGACCTGGCCGGTGGCGGCCTGCATGGCGCCCGCGCCCGCGCCGGAAGTCCGCTTGTCTTCGCCGATCTTCACAATGGCGTGTCCGCCGAACTTCGCGCGAAGCGCCGAGAGAACCTTGTTCGAGAAGGCGTCTTTCTGGCGGGACATGAAGCGCTGATAAAGAGAGAGGGTGAGGACCGGCGCGGCGACGCCGAGTTCGACGGCCTGGAGAACGGTCCAGCGGCCTTCGCCGGAATCTTCCACGTAGCCGGATACGTCGGAAAGCTTGCTGTCGGACGCGAACGCTTCGGCCGCCAGTTCGAGGAGCCACGAGCGGATGACGCTGCCCTGGTTCCACAGTTTCGATACCTTGGCGGCGTCGGGTTTGTAAGCCGACGCTTCGAGGAGTTCGAAACCTTCCGCGTACGCCTGCATCATGCCGTACTCGATTCCATTGTGGACCATCTTCACGAAGTGTCCACCGCCGTGACCGCCGCAATGGAGGTAGCCGTCTTTGGGGGCGAGGTCTTTGAGAAGCGGCTCGATCAGCTTGAAATCTTCGGCGTCGCCCCCGACCATCGTGCAATAACCGATCTTGAGTCCCCAGATGCCGCCGGAAACGCCGGCGTCGAGATAGTGGATCCCTTTTTTCTTGAGCTCTTCCGCGCGGCGGATGTCGTCTTTGAAATAGCTGTTTCCTCCGTCGACGATGAGGTCGCCGGTTTTCAGGAGGTCCGAAAGCTGGGAAATGTGATCGTCGAGCACCTGGCCGGCGGGGAGCATGAGCCAGACAACGCGCGGACCTCTGAGCTTGGCGACGAAGTCGGGAAGGGTGGTGGTGCCGATGGCGCCTTCGGAGGCGATTTCCTGGACCTTGGAGGCGGTCCGGTT
This sequence comes from Elusimicrobiota bacterium, assembly GCA_038238485.1. Taxonomy (GTDB): domain Bacteria; phylum Elusimicrobiota; class Elusimicrobia; order F11; family F11; genus JBBRXR01. The sequence continues at coordinate 2,632 of JBBRXR010000032.1, forward strand.
ATAAACGACGACCTCGTGGCCCGCCTTCATCAAGCGCCGGGCCATGTTCATGCCCATGCGGCCGAGACCAATCATTCCTATCTGCACGGTCGGCTCCTAGATCTCGTCGGACTTGTCGGGTTTGTCGGACGGCGTGTCGTTGGAATCCTTCAGCTCGTTCATGCCGTCCTTGAAACTTTTGACGGATTTACCGAGCGACTTCGCCACTTCCGGAAGCCGCTTGGCTCCGAAGAGAAGAAGAACGATCAAGAGAATGACGATCAGTTCACCCATGCCGACATTGGGAAGCATATGTAAGTCCTCCGAGGCTCTCCGTCGAACGGAGGCCGGTTTTCAGTTTAGCAGTTTATACGGATTCGGCCGGGGGACCGGCCGTGTCGTCCAGTTTGTAAGCGACGACCTTGAGCGAGAGATCGATGCCGTCGGCGTGATCGTAGGAGAGCGTTTGCGCCACTTCGAGCTTGATGAACGCATCGCCGGAAGGCCCTTTAATAACCACGGCTTTGTCCGGACTTCCCGACCACACCTTAGCGACGAGCGGCGAGGTCGGTTTCTTCGCGCGCATCGAAAAGCGGACCTTGATCCACTTCGCCGCCACCGGAACTCCCTGGGATAGATCAACGAAGGGCATGGCCTAACCGAGGAATCGGCGTACCTTCGCCGCCTGCGCGATAAGATCGGGAATCGAGCGCGTGTCGTCTTTCTTGATCTGGCTGCGCAGCGCGCCGACGAGGGCCTGGTGGATGAGATCCTGTTTTTCGTCGAGCTTGAGGAGCCGCATGGTCGCGCGAATGTCGTCGGCCACTTTGATCGGCAGCATCGAGAGGCAGCCCGGATCAAAATAAGCGGCGGCATCGCGAAGGTCTTCGATGAAGTTCGGGTAGACCTCCCGCATCATCTTGATGTCCTGCGTGCGAAGACCGGCCAGACCCAGAAATTCGGGCGGCAGGCCGATCGAATACAGCGACGCGCAGAAGCTGATGGCCCGCGGCAGGCGTTTGCCGGCCACCGCGCGCGTGTAGCCGAAAAGACCGGTATGGAGTTTCCTCTTGCGGCGCGGTGGCACGAAGCGCGCGACGGAGTTGATGAGCGGCGTAAGCTTTTCCACCTGGCGCGAATACGTGTTCGAGATCCTCTCGATGAGATCAAGGAGCGGCTGCTCATCGTCAACGGGATGCGGCGCCTTTCGCGCCGTCTTGTTGATGTAGTGAACGGCTTTCTTCACCAGCTCTTCGGGATAGTCGAACTTGAACGCCGACTGAACCGTGAACGTCTGCACCGACGGATAGCCTTTGAGGCGGCTCTTCACGTTGGTGGGCTTGAAGTTGCCGCGAAACGGCGCGGAGCCAAGGCCGACGATGGGATAAAGCGGAATGCCGAGTTTCGCCTCGAGCTTGTGCAGCCGCGCGAGCGCGATCTTGATGAGAAGCACGGCGCTGGCCGAACCGTAGGTCATCGCCGGGTCGGAACGCGCGAGGAACACGCGCTGGTGCGGCACCTCTTTGCCCTTGAGGTATTCCTCGACAATGGTATCGGTGGCGAGCAGCGACGGCTTGTCTTCGATGAGCGGAATGACGTTGATCGCCTGTGGGTGAAAATCGCCGATCCATTCGCCGAGCGTGATGTCGCCAGGAAGGACGGGGCGGTCGGCTTTTCCCGCCACGTAGAACTTGTAGTAGTTCCATATGCGGTTGAGCTCGACGGCATTCGTCGTCATCGGCAGAATGATCTCGAAAATCGGGGCGACGCCGCCTTCCTTATAGAACTGGCTGGCCGTGTCGAACGAACGAGGGATGCTCTCGAGAATTTCGAGCAGCATCTTCGACGACGAACGCTCGCGCTCCGGATTCGGCACGCGAAGGGTCAGGAACACGTTCTTGCCGAGGACCTTCTTCTTGAAGAAATTCGGGTGAGTCGACAGAAGCTTCGAAACGACGTTCGAGTCGACTTCCTTTCCTTCGTGGTCCCACATCTGCTCGGTGACGCCAAGCGTGTCATAAACATAAAACGCCTCGCGCACCTCCTCTTCGGCGGTCATCTGGCTGTTCTCGGCGAACCGAGGCCAGTGGGCGTTGTCGGGATGCTGCGTGCTCATGCAGCGCGGGATGATGGGGCCGGTGGTCATTTAGATTCCTTTGATCTTGTGCGGCGGCGGGCCGTCGGGAGACCCCATTATAGTTTATAGACCAAGCGACAGTTGAGGGTCGGGCCGGCGGAACGGGCTGGGGTCCGGCAGGGCCGGAAATCGGTCGAGACGGTACTTCTTCCGCGAAACGTCGAAGAGCTGGGCGATCGCGTCCCAGTAGACACCCGTTCCCTTCATCCGGCTGCCGAACCGGGGGTCGTCCAGCGCGCCGCCGCGCGTCTCGCGGATGCGCTTGAGGATGCGATCGACGCGTTCGGGCGGCAGCGACGCCCTGATCTTCTCCTGAAAGACATCCGCCACGCTTCCGGTCAGCCGCACGAGCGTGTGAAACGCGAACCGCGCGCCGCAGTCGGCGGCCCGCTTCATGATCTCCGGAATGTCCCCCTCGTTCAGGCCGGGGATGGTCGGCGCCAGCGAGATCCCGACCGGAATCCCCGCTTTCGCCAACGTCTCCACGGCCTGAAACCGCCGCGTGATGCTCGAGGCCTGCGGCTCGATTTTCTTCGCGCCATCGTCGGTCGCGAACGGGATGCTCAGGATCACCACGCCGTAGGCGTCGCGCGCCAGATCGGCGAGCAGGTCCACGTCGCGAACGACGAGATACGCCTTCGTGATGATGGCCACCGGGTTCCGAAACTCGAGGCAGACCTCGAGGCAGCCGCGCGTCAGCCGGTAAACCGCCTCGAGCGGCTGATACGCGTCGGTGGCGCCGGAAAGAACGACTTCCTCCCCCTTCCACGACCTCTTCATGAACGCCTCGCGCAGAAGCGCCGGCGCGTTTTTCTTGATCGCGATTTTCGATTCGAAGTCCGTCCCGGCGCCGAGGCTCAGGTATTCGTGGTATTGCCGCGCATAGCAGTAGGCGCACGAATGGAAACAGCCGCGGTAGCAGTTGGCGCTCCATCGGAAGCCCAGGTCGGGACTGTCGTTCTTCGTGAGGATCGTGCGGTTGGCGTCTTCATACACTTCGAGCTTCGCGTTGGGCGCGGGCTCAAGGAGCTCCCGATGAGCGGACTCAAACGGGTTGGCGGGATTCGATATTTGCTTCATGGCAACGGACCTCCGTCGCCGTACGAGGGGTGGGCGAAGATAGATTCTACAACGTCATCAACGGAAGGAGAAACGTGAAGCTGAAGCGGAGTTAAGCGACCGTGTCCACCGCGTCTGCTTTGCGGTGCCGGATGTCTTTGCCTAGGACCATGAAAATAACGTCTTCAGCGATGTTGGTGGCATGGTCGGCGATGCGTTCCAGGTTCCGAGAGATAAGAATAAGGCTGAGCGCGCGCTGGATGGTGGAGGAGTCCGACTGCATGAGCTGCATGAGCTCATTAAACGCTTCGCTCTTGAGTTTATCTTCCTCTTCATCGCGCTGAACCACGGCCCGCGCGAGTTCCACGTCGCGCTTAACGTAGGAATCCAGCGCGTCCTTCAGCATGCGCTTGGCCAACTCGGCCATGCGAGGAATATCGAAAAGCTTCCGCTCCAGCTGCGGGTGGCGCAGGAGGATGGCCGTGGTTTGCGAAACGTTGCAGGCCTGATCGCCAATGCGTTCCAAGTCCGAGTTGATTTTGATGGCCCCGACAATGAATCGGAGGTCGGAGGCGGCGGGCTGAAAAAGGGCGAGCAGTTTAAAGCAACGGTCATCGATCTCGATGTGCAGCTGGTTTACTTCCTTTTCCTTCTCGGCCACGGGAACAAGAGATTCCGGGTCGCGGTCCACGAGAGCGGTGACGGCGAGATGAATCATCTCTTCCACAAGGCTACCCATGTGGAGAAGGCGATACTTCAGCTCCTCTTCAACTTCCTCGAAATGACGTCGCACGCGTCCCCCTTCCTTATCCGAACCGACCCGTCACGTAATCCAGCGTCCGCTGGTCACTCGGGTTGGTGAAAATTTTGTCCGTAATGCCAAATTCCACGAGATCACCCAAAAGCATGAAGCCGGTGTAGTCCGACGATCTCGCGGCCTGCTGCATGTTGTGCGTGACGATCACGATCGTCAGGCTCTGCTTGAGCTGCATCAGCAACTCTTCGATACGCGCGGTCGCGATCGGGTCGAGGGCCGAGCAGGGCTCATCGAGAAGAAGGATCTTCGGACTGACCGCAAGGGCCCGCGCGATGCACAGGCGCTGTTGCTGTCCGCCCGACAGGTTCAACGCCGACTGGTTCAGTTTGTCTTTCACTTCGTCCCAAAGCGCGGCCTGTCGCAGGCTTTGTTCGACGACTTCCGCCAGACGTGCTTTGTCGCGCATGCCGTTGAGAAACAATCCGGCCGCAACGTTTTGATGAATCGTCATCGTCGGGAAAGGGTTGGGCCGCTGAAACACCATGCCGACCTTGCGCCGGAGAAGCACCGGGTCCATGTCAAAGATATTCTCGCCATCAAGACGAATTTCGCCGGACGAAGTGGCGCGGGCGTTAATCTCATGCATCCGGTTCATGCACCGGATAAGGGTGGACTTGCCGCACCCCGAAGGACCGATGATGGCCGTGATCCGGTTCTCAAAGATACGCATATCGACACCCTTGAGAATGTCACCGGCGCCATAGCTGGCGCGCAGGCCCACAACTTCGAGAGCGGATGTCATTGGGACAGTTTCCATTACCGTCGGTGCCGCCGGCGTACCGGCCGGAACCCGACCAGCCATTGTAGTTTGTTTTTCGGTTTGCTTTTCCATTGTGGTTTCCATATCAGTGCGCCGCTCCTCTGTCCGGTTTCATGAGAATGCGGGCGGTGACGTTTCCGATGAGCACGACCAACATCAAAATCAGAGCCGCGGCCCACGCCTGCCGATGCCAGTCGTCATACGGGGCGATGGCATAGGTGAAGATCGTATGCGGAAGCGTGGCGATCGGCTTCGTGAGCCCCGCGTCCCAGAAACGGTTGCCAAAGGCGGTGAAAATAAGGGGCGCGGTCTCTCCCGCCACGCGCGAGACCGCCAGGATGGCGCCCGTCAGGATACCGCGGGCCGCTGTCGGCAACACCACGCGCAAAATCACTTTCCACTGGGAGATGCCCAAGGCGAGCGCGGCCTCCCGGATCGAGCCGGGCACGAGGCGGATGAATTCTTCGGCGGTTCGGAGAACGAGCGGGATCATGATCACCGCCAGCGCGACGCTGCCACTCAGCGCGCTGAAGTGCCCCATGGGAAGAACGATGATGGTGTAAGCGAAAATACCCATAACGATCGACGGCACGCCGTTCAGGACGTCGGCGCAATAGCGGATGACGAAACCGATGCGGTTGTTGCCGAACTCCGCGAGATAGACCGCGCCAAGGATCCCGACGGGCATCCCCATGACGCAGGCGAGACCGACGACCTTGCCGGAGCCCACGATCGAATTGGCGATTCCGCCACCCGTTTCGCCCAACGGAACCGGCAGCTTTGACAGGAAACTGAAATTGATTGCGGTCAGGCCGTGGAAAGCGATGTAGCCGAGGATGGCGAAAAGAAACGTAAGTGAGATTCCCGTGAAAATGGCGGTGATCGTAAACATCACGGCGTTGCGGCGCCTCCGCTGATCAAAATTATCCACCATCGCGCGGCTCATCCGTTCATCCCCCGTCGGCCCGCAGCGGGCTTGCGATAGATTAACAGGCGGGCGACTCCATTGACGATCACTGTGATGCCGAACAGCGAGAGGCCGATTGCGATCAGCGAATGAACGTAGAGGTCCGACGTGCCCTCGGCGAATTCATTCGCGATGACGGCGGCCATCGTGTACGACGGATCGAAAAGGGAGGCGGAAATTTTGGGGACGTTGCCGATCACCATCGTGACCGCCATCGTTTCGCCGAGCGCGCGACCGAGCGCGAGAAAGACGGAACCCATGATGCCGGCGCGCGAAAACGGAAGCGTGACGAGCCGGACCACTTCCCAGTGCGTCGCGCCCATCCCGAAGGCGGCTTCCTTGAGCGGCGTG
>JBBRXR010000033.1:0-8682 GCA_038238485.1 Elusimicrobiota bacterium
AGCGGGACTCCGTGACGAGGCGGCGCTCGGCGGGCGAATGAACAAGCGCGTTGTACGCGCTTTTCTCAAGCGTGAGCTCGTCGGCGAGAAGCGCGTCCGGGCGAATCTGATCGCTGAGCGAGACATAGCGGACGTAGGAGGCGAAGGCCGGGAAGCGTGAGAGAGGGACGTGGGCCGCGTCGCAGGAGCGCGCGAGCTCCCCATAGAAGTCGGCGGCGCTCGCGCGGCCGGTGCGGAGCGCGACAGTCAGGGCGAGCAGACGGCTCAATTCTTCCCGGGAAGCGTGCGCGGTCAGACGCTCAAGAACGGTTCGGCGGTCGGATTCGACGGCCGCGAAATTGAGGTGGGCTTCAAGAGCGGCGGCTTTGAGGAAGAGGGCAACGTCGGGCGTCGCCCGTCCTGTCTGTTTCGCCACAATGCCGAGGAACGCGCCAAAACTGAGCGCGCCCGCGCGGTGTCGCTCGACAAGCGCGTCGAAGCGGGCAAGTTCGGGAGAAAATTCTTTCGCTTTGCGCGCGGCGACAGCGCGACGAGCCGAGGCCAGCGCGGACGCGAGCGTGCCGGCGTGCGCGAGGCTGGCACGGTAAGCGTCGACGTTAGCGGCATGGAGTTTCGCGTCGTCGATGCCGATCAGATTCAGCGGTGAATCGGTGGTGACGGCGGCGGCCGCCGGCCCGGAGATGCGGTTGTCGCCGAGCAAAAAGCGGGCGACGGCGGCGCGATCGTCGGTCGAAATCGTGGTGCGAAGCGCATTCAACGGAATGGCGCCGTCGGCGCCTTCCAGGGCGGCGGTCTCAATGCCCGCGCTGGCGAGCGATATCGTGACGCGACGGATATTTTCCTGCGCTTCGGCGTTCCGATGAACGTCCTGGACGTGAACGACCACGCCTGCGATGGCGCCCTTTGGAAGCTGAATGTCGCGCACCGAGCCGAATTCGGGTGAGAGCGCGGCAAGAAGCGGCGCAATTTCGGGATGGCCTGCGGCGGCGAACGCATGCGGCACCGGGGCGGCGGCGGAAATCGGTGGAACGGAGAGCGGAAGCGAGGCGACCTGAATGGTGGAATAACGGCGCTCGGACCAGAGGGACGCCTGCGAGGCGTCGATCAGCGCGGCTTGCCCAAATATAAGAGCGGAAAAGAAGGCGGCGATTGCCTTTTTGAGAGAGGAGGAGAGTTCCATTGTTAAGATCTTAATGGACGGAGGTTAAGACCTCCTTAAGACGGCGTAAAAGTGTGGTAACAACATCGGGTCGGGGCAGTTAAAATTGCCGTCGACAAGTCGCGTCGAATTCAGGGAAGTTCGGCGGTATCGAGTTTGGGAACGGACAAGCCGTAGATGAAAGATTCGGCGCCCCGCATCTTCCAGATCACGCGCGCCAGAAAGACCTGGAACCGGTCTTCGTTGCGAACGATGATTCCCAGTTCCGCCCCTTCGCGGACGTCATAGGAAGCGCGGACGCGAAGTCCGCCATGGCTCACGTCTTCCGTCTCGCCGGGAACAAAGTCCTGGTAAAAGGGAACGCGGGGATCGTCGCCCATGTTGAGGAAGTCGACGGCGATCCGTCGAAGCTCACGCGGATGGCGGCGTTTCTCCGCTCCGCTCGGTACGGCGGCGGCGATCAATTCGGGTTGAGAAGCATCCGGGTTGGGTATGATCATGTCAGGAGGGAGTCTATTCCTCCCGCCCTTAAGTTGGACTTAAGGTCCTGTAAATTAAGTGTAACCGTGGAGAAATTTTATGGGCATCGAGATTCGGCGCGGCGAAGACCGCGGGCATTTCGACTTCGGCTGGTTGAAAACCTTCCATAGTTTTTCATTCGCTGACTATTTCGATCCAGATCACATTCAGTTCGGACCGTTGCGCGTCCTCAACGAGGATTTCATCAAGGCCGGCCAGGGTTTCGGCGAGCATTCGCACCGGGACATGGAGATCGTGACGTATGTGCTGAGCGGCGCGCTGGCCCACAAGGATTCCACGGGCGGCGACGGCACGCTTCGCGCCGGTGAAGTGCAGCGCATGACCGCCGGCTCCGGAGTGAAGCATTCCGAGTTTAATGCCAGCGACCGCGAGCCCGTGCACCTTCTCCAAGTGTGGTTCATGCCCGAGCGCCCGTCGCTCAAACCCGGGTATCAGCAGGAGCAGGCGCCCGGGCGCGGGACCAACATCTTTACCGACGCCGTGACGCCGAGTGGCGAGAATGGCGCGCTCAAGATCCATCAGGACGTCATCGTGAAAGTGCTCGACCTCGAGCGCGGCCGCTCGGCCGTCGCGAACATCCGCGCCGGCCGCCTTGGTTATCTCCACAACACCATGACGGGCATCATCGAGCTCAATGGAACGCGTCTGTCGCCCGGTGACGGGGCAAAAATCCACGGGTCCGAGCATCTCACTGTGTCGGCGCTCGAGCCGGCGCGCGTCGTCCTCTTCGACATGGCTGACATTCCGGCGCCACCGCCGCGCTGGTGAGCGCCACCCTCCATATCACCAACGGCGACATCGCCGCCGACCTCCTCCGCCGCTCGCACCTGAGCGGTGACATCCTTCCTTGGCGCGACGCCCTTCACGAAGGTCCGGTCCTGGCCGGCCTGGCGTTCCCCGAGCTTTCGCGCCGCCGCGCCGCGTTCATTACCGAGGCCGGCTGGACGACCGCCGCCGAGACGCGCCGCTTCTTCGACGAGCGCGCCGCGGCGCTCGCCGTGCCGGACCGAGAGGAAGTTGTCCTGTGGTTCGAGCATGATCTCTACGATCAGCTTCAGCTCCTGCAGGTCATCAATCTCTACGCTGATCAAAGGCCGGCCCGACTGACCTTGATCGAGATCGGTGAATTCCCGGGCATCGCCAAGTTCCTGGGGCTTGGGCAATTGTCGCCGGCGCAGCTCGTCTCGCTGTTTCCCATGCGCCGCGCGATCACGCCGGACATGGTCGCGCTCGCGCGTTCCGCCTGGGCGGCATTCACCGCCGATGATCCCCATTCGCTGAAGTCGATCCTCCGCGCCGAGACATTTTCCATGCCGTTCCTTCAGGACGCCGTGATGCGCCATCTGGAGGAATTCCCGTCGGCCGAAAACGGGCTCGGACGAACGGAGCGCCAGCTCCTCAGCGCCGCGCTGGAGGACCGGACGCTCCTTCACCTCTTCAATGCCAGCCAGCGACGCGAAGAGCGCGCCTACATGGGCGACACGATTGTGAAATGGCGACTGCGCCTGATGGCGGGGGGAAATGCGCCCTTAATCACGGGCCGCGCGCGCCGCCTGAGCTTCGATCTGCCCGACAAGGCGTTCTGGGACCAGGAAGCGGTTCTCACGCCCGTGGGCCGCGCGGTCGTCGACGAAAAGGAAGACGCCATCCGTGTGCGCGGAATCGACCGGTGGTTCGGCGGAATTCATCTCACCGGTCCTTCTCCCGCGTGGCGCTGGTCGCAACGTGAGCGCCGTCTCATTCCTGCCCCGTCGCTCTAGCGGAGATTGACGGACCCTCGCCATCAACGTATAGTTGTTATGACTGACTGTTCAGTCAGTCGCTAACCCATGACCAATCGACGCGTTGAAACACCGGAAGTCCGACGGGGGCAGATCATTTCTGCCGCCCGCGAGCTCATGACCGAGAAGGGCTACAGTGAAGTTCTTCTCGAGGATGTGGCGCAGCGCGCCGGCGTCGCGAAGGGCACGCTTTATCTCTATTTCGCCGACAAGCCCCAGATTTACGGCGCCGTCATGGAAAGCCTTCTTGACGAGCTCGCGTTGCGCCTCGGCAAGGCCGTGGGGATGCGCTCCGACGACCCGCTCGTTCCGATTCGTTCCGCGGTCAGCGAACTTCTCGCGTTCACCGATATTTATAAGGACGTGTTCCTGGCGTGCGGCCAGGCTCGGCCCGACCTGAGCCGGAAAGTGAACGACACCCTCCGCAAACGCCTCGATCGCCATATCGACCTGCTGGGGAGCATCCTCCAGACCGCGGCGAAGCAGAAGGCGCTGCGCGGGCATGAAGCGAAAACCGGCGGCATGCTGCTGATCGCGCTTACGCGCATGTTCATGATGCGAAAACTGTTTCAGAACCGGACCGAGCCGCTGGCGGCCTGCACTGACGAGTTCATGGATCTTCTGCTGAACGGCCTGGGTGCCAAGGGAAAACGGGTATGAAACGACATGTGATGTTCGCGGCGGGACTCCTCGCCTCCTCTCTTTCGATGGCCGCCGGCCTTCAGAGCGGCGCCGATCCGGCCGCGGCGACGGCCAACGCGGCCGGATCCGGTCTCACGCTCAAGCGCGCGTTCGAGCTCGCCTCTCAGCGCAGCGAGCGGCTCGACATCAAGGCCGAAAGCATCGAGCAGTCCAGGGCCCGCTACCGCGAGACGCGCGGCGGCGTGCTTCCCAGTCTCAAGTTCAACGTGTCCGAGACGATTCAGGACACGAGCGGCACGGGCACGGGGGGAAGCGGCGTGCAGAGCACGCTCACCCAGCGCGAGCGAACGGAATCAAAATTCATGCTCCGCCAGCCGATCTTCCAGGGATTCAAGGAATTCGCCGCGCTCAACGCGCTGAAAGCCGATGAGCAGAAACAGCGCCTCTTATTCCAGCGAGAAGCCACCCTTCTCTTCCAGGACGTCGCCGCGGCATTCTTCACGATCGTCGCGCGCGAGACCGCGCTCGCCGACCTTCAGGCGCTCATGAACCTTTCCAAGACCCGCACCGACGACCTGCGCCAGCGCACGAACCTCGGTAAGTCCCGCAACAGCGAAGTGGTGACGGCCGAGTCGCAATACGCGGACTACAAAGCGCAGGAAGCGGCGCTGCGCGGCGACATCGCCGTCGCGCGCGAGACGCTTTCCTTCCTCATCGGCGAGCCGGTCGGATCGACGCCGATCGTCGACACCTTCGCGGACCCGACCGCCGCCCCGGACCTCAACGACCTCGTCGCGCGTTCGCGCGAGCGGTCCGACGTCGCCGCCCTCCGGCAGGAAGTGGAAGGCCGCAGCTCGGCCATTCGCGTGGCGCGCGCCGGCTACTACCCGTCCCTCGTGGCCAGCGGCAACTATTACGTGAAGCGTCCGGGGTTTCAGAAGAACATCGACTGGGACGCGCTCTTCTCTCTCGACGTCCCTCTTTACCAGGGCGGCGCCGTGAAGGCGTTCAACCTCGAGGCCCGCTCGATTTTGCGCCAGGCGCAGAAAGACCTGGAGCGTCTCACGCGTCAGACGGAATCCGACGTGCGCAAGTCGCACGCCCTTCTCTCTTCGTCCATCGAAGAGGCGAGTCTCCACGATGACGCGGCCAAGAAGGCGCGTCGCGGGTACGAACTGCTCGACAAGGAATACCGGATGGGCCTGTCGACCAATCTCGACGTGCTTCAGTCCATGAACACGTTCGAAACCGTAAAGCGCAACCAGGATCTCGCCCGCATTCAATCGAAACTCGATCTGCTGAACCTCCGGCTGGCCGTGGAAATGGCCCCGGAGGACTTGCCCTAAGAGGAAAACGCCATGACACTCTCGGATCTTTCAATCAAGAATCCCGTCTTCGCCTGGATGTTGATGGCGGGGCTCATCGTCTTCGGCGCCCTCGGTTTCACCCGCATGGGCATCAGCCAGCTTCCCGACGTCGACTTCCCGATTGTGACGGCCGCGATCACCTGGGAAGGCGCCGCGCCGGAAGTGATGGAAACCGAAGTGACGGACATTGTGGAAGACGCCGTTATGCAGGTGCAGGGCGTGAAGGAAGTGAATTCGTCGTCCCGCCAGGGTTCGGCGACGATCACCATCGAATTTGAACTCGACCGCGACATCGACGCGGCGCTTCAGGAAGTGCAGACCAAGATCGCTCAGGCGCAGAAGACGCTGCCCAAGGAAATCGATCCGCCGGTCGTCACCAAGACCAACCCCGAAGACAACCCCATCATCTGGCTCGCGTTCTCCGGCAACAAAGAGCCGCGCTTCATGATGCAGTACGCCAAGGATTACCTGAAGGACGACTTCACGACCATCCCGGGCGTCGGCGAAGTGATCTTCGGCGGCTACGTGGACCCGAACCTCCGTGTCTGGCTCGACGCCGACAAGATGGCGGCCCGTGAGCTCACCGCGAGCGACGTGACCGCCGCGATCACGGCGCAGCATTCCGAAGTGCCCGCCGGTTTCATCGACACGGGCAAGGAAGAAATGAACGTCCGGGTGATGGGCGAAGCGGCCAACGTCGAGGAATTTCAGCGGATCATCATCCAGGGCCGCAACGGCGCCCCCATCTGGAAGAGCTTCCGCATCGGCGACATCGCCAAGGTGGAAGACGGCCTGGCCGACATCCGCCGCATCTCGCGTGTCGCGGGCGAGCAGGCCGTCGGCATCGGAATCAAGAAGCAGCGGGGCGCCAATGCGGTCGCGGTTGCTCGGCTCGTGAAAGCCAAGATGAACGCCATTCAGAAGAGCCTGCCGGAAGGCACCAAGCTCGGCGTTAACTTCGATGGCACCAGGTTTATCGAGGACTCCACTGCCGAACTCCGCTTCGACCTGATCCTGGCCGCCATCCTGACGTCCATCGTCTGCTGGATGTTCCTGGGATCCTGGAGCTCGGCGCTCAACATCGTGTTCGCCATCCCCACGTCGATCGTCGGCACGTTCCTGATCCTTTATTTCTTCGGGTTCACGCTGAACACGTTTACGCTCCTTGGCCTCACACTTGTCATCGGCATCGTCGTCGACGACGCCATCATGGTGCTCGAGAACATCGTGCGCCACCGTGAAATGGGGGAATCGAAGGTGAAGGCCGCCATCGTCGGCGCGCGAGAGATCACCCCGCCCGCCATGGCCGCGTCCCTCGCGATCCTGGCCATCTTCGCGCCGGTCGTATTCATGAAGGGAATCATCGGCAAGTTCTTCTTCCAGTTCGGCGTCACCATCTCGGTGGCCGTCCTGCTTTCTCTTCTGGAAGCGCTCACTCTCGCGCCCATGCGCTGCGCGCAGTTCCTCGAGATCGGAGAGGCCAGAATCGCGACCTGGAAACTCCCGCCCAAGCCCGCCTCGTTCTGGGGCGCTCTGAACTGGTATTTGCACGCCGCATGGACCGCCCTCCTTTTTCCTTTCGCATGGATCGGCAGCATCCTCTCGCTGCACGTCCGCCGCGTGATGGACGGCCTGATCCGCTGGATGACCCGCGTCTATTCGCGGGGCCTCGTCGTCTGCCTGAATCATCGCGGCATCATCGTGTTCGTCGCGCTCGCGGTCTTCTTCGGATCGCTGAGCATCACCAAGGTCCTCAAAAAGGAATTCGTGCCCCCCCAAGACCAGAGCACGCTCCTCGTGCGCCTGCAGACGCCGCCGGGCTCCTCCATTGAATTCACCGACAGCGTGTTCAAGATCGCCGAGAAAACGGTTTCACAGCACGGCGAGCTGAATCGCTATTACGCCGCCATCGGCGGCTTCGGCGGCGGCGAAGTGAACACAGGCATCATGTTTCTCTCATTGAAAGAGCCGAAGAAACGGCCCGTGGACAAGGACAAGGGGCGCCCGCTCACGCAGCAGGAGTTCATGCCCGTTCTCCGCAAAGAATTGAGTGGGATTCCCGGCGTGTTCCGCACCGTCGTGCAGGATCTCTCGCTGAGCGGCTTCACCGCGCAGCGCGGGTTCCCCGTCGAGCTCTCGCTTTTGGGCCCCGACTGGGACAAGCTCGGCGCGCTGAGCGACCAGCTCATGAAGAAGATGACGGAGTCCGGCAAGATGGTCGACGTCGACAGCAACTACGTCATCGGCCAGTCGGAAGTCCGCGTCGTGCCGGACCGCGAAAAAGCGGCGGCCCACGGCGTGAGCGTTGCCGAGATCGGCAACACCATCAACGCGATGATCGGCGGCGTTCGCTCGGGAAAATATTCCAAGGGCGGTCATCGATACGACATCCGGGTGCGCCTGGCCGAAGGGGACCGGAGCCAGGTGACGGACATGCACAAGATCTGGGTCCGCAACAACCGAGGTGAAGTGATCCGCCTCACCGATGTCGTCGACATCGTCCAGAAGAAGACGCTCCTCTCGGTGTCGCGCAAGAACCGAGAGCGCGCCATCACGGTGTACGCGAACGTGGCGCCCGGCGCGTCCCAAGGTGAGGCGCTCGACGCCGTACAGAAGATCGGCAAGGAGATCCTTCCGGACGGGTACCGAGTGGTGCTGTCGGGCAGCTCTCAGACCTTTAAGGAATCGTTCGCGTTCCTTATCGTCGCGCTCGTGCTCGGTATTTTCGTGGCCTACATGGTGCTCGGAAGCCAGTACAACAGCTTCGTGCACCCGATCTCCGTGTTGATGGCGCTTCCATTCTCGGTCACGGGCGCGTTCATCGCGCTCTGGATCGGCCATCAATCCATTAATCTTTACAGCATGATCGGCGTCATTCTTCTCATGGGCATCGTGAAGAAAAATTCCATTCTTCTTGTGGACTTCACCAATGAGCGCCGCAAGCAGGGTCTCCCGCTGCGCGAAGCCATTCTCGACGCCTGCCCGGTGCGCCTGCGTCCGATCATCATGACGTCCGTCTCGACGATCGTCGCCGCCATCCCGCCCGCGCTCGCCTTTGGGCCTGGAGCCGAATCGCGAATCCCGATGGCGCTCGTCATCATCGGCGGCGTGACCGTGTCCACGTTTCTGACGCTCTTCGTCGTCCCTTGCGTGTACAGCCTTCTCGCCACTTTCGAAAGCCATAAGCACGACC
>JBBRXR010000034.1:0-8656 GCA_038238485.1 Elusimicrobiota bacterium
GCCGACACCTATTTCAGCGGCAAGCCGCTCACGGCGGACACGGCCCAGCGCGCGCTGGGCCAGCTCGGCACGGCCGACGCGTTCGCCTGGAAATATAAAGAGAAAGGCGTCACCGAGCGCACGCTTCACCAGGGCAAGCCCGGCGTGCAGGGGCTTCTCGATGGCTACCGGCACGTGCGCGCCATCGGCACCGCCGGCGAGTGGAGCTTCATCAACCACGCGCAGCACATCGGCGGCCGTGGTGATGTGATGGTCACCCTCAGCGCCGCGTTCTCCGCCGCGCCGGACCTCGGCATCGGCGTCATCATGGACGACCTCGCCGAGCGCGCCCGCCTCTCGGGCACCGACCAGGACAAGCTTCGTCTCACCCGTGTCGCCATCGGCGTGGCCGAACGCGCGATGGAACGACTCGCTTCCGCCGCCGATCCGGGCACCCACGGCGATACGCCCGCCGCCGGCGCCGCGACCCGCAGCGACGGAACGCCCGTTCCGCTCGGCCTGCTCGGCCTCTGGAGCTACTTCCCGAAGATTTCCTACGGCACCGCCAGCCTGATCGAATCGGTGGGCATCAGCATCATCGCCGTGATCTCGATCGTGCTCGTGATCAATGACCTTTCACTCGTGGCCGGCGCGATGCCGGCGACGGCCTGGGGGATCGTGCAGATGGCGGCGCGCATGACCCTGCTGATCGCGGGCGTCGTGTTCCCCGCGGTGCTTTTCATGCACATCGTTTTCGGCGTCATGCAGCCCGGCGCCGAGCGCCGCGCCATCTGGTCGGCGGGCGTTTCTGTTCGCGCTTCGGTGGTCGCGATGTCGAGCCTGCTCGGCCTGCCGCTCATCGCCGCTTCGCTTATCGCCTGGCGCTCGGGCGTCGACCTGAACGCCATCGGCGCGATCCCGCTGGCGCTCCTCGGCATCGCCATCGGCGCCGCCGCGCATCGCCGGCTCAACTTGAACCTCCTTACCTGGCACACGCACCGCCACGGCGGCAGCGGAACGGACATGTCGCTCCGCCCCGCCCTCCGTCAGCGCCTGATCGAAAGCGCGCAGCCTCTCATCAATTTTCTCGCTGAACGAACCGTGACGAACGTCGCGCCGCACGTGGCGCAGGTTCGCGATCGCACGCTTTCCGAGCTGCCCGTCGCGGACGTTCGCCCGCTCACCGATTCGTGGACGAACGGGCCCGTCGACGCGATGGTCGTTCTTGGCTCCCATTATCTCGATGTGCCCGAAGCGGCCGCGCGCCTTTATCACCAGTTGCGCCACGACAATCCGAACCTGGTCGTCGTGTTCGCCGGCGGTATGGGCCCTCGGACGAAGCTCCGCTTCCCGTACTGGACGTCGGAGGCTGAACTCTTCCGCGACCGCTTCATGACGTCGTTCCGCATGGTCCGCCGGCTTGAGCTTGAGCGCCGCTTTCGCATCGCCGCCAACGGCTCCATGGGGCGCTACACCGGCCTGTTTATTCAGTTCATCCTCATCATCGACGACGTCCTCCATCTTTATCTTCAGACGGCGCCGCGCGCCATCTACCTCGACACGGAGTCGACCAACACCGGCGCGAACATTCGCAACGTCACCCAGATCTTCAACGACCGCGGACTTCATCCGAAGAATATCCTCGTCATCACCGCCGACGTCTTCCAGCTCCGGGCCCGGGCCTCGTGGCTCCAGCAGTATGGGCTCCCGATGGACAACGTGTACAGCTGGTCGGCCAACCGCACGGACCTTGCGCGCGTGTCCGACCACGATCTTGTGGAGCTCGCCGACGAGGCGCATAGCCAGATCGCCCGCCTGCGCAGCTACGCCGTGGCGACGCCGCAGGCGTTCACGATCCCGATCGCGATCCCGGCCGACATCGCCGCCGCGGAGAGACGGGTGGGCGACATTCTGGACGGCGCCAACCTGCTCGGGTTTTCCTCGACGCCGCCGGAGGACCACCAGGTTCGCAAATATCCGCTTTCGTTCCTCTCCGCCTTCGCGATGCTGGCCGTCGCGTTCGTGGTCCTCTCGTTCGCGGGAGGCCTGCCGAATGCCGGCGCGTGGCAGGCGCTCGTGTCCGTCTCGATGACCGTGACGATTAACGCGCTGGCCGCAATCATGCTGGCCACGAGCCTCTACATCCTGATCTTCTCACGCAGCGTCGGCTCGCTTTACCAGAGCCGCGTTCCCAAGTATTTGAGCCCGGTGATGCGTTTTCTCGCCGCGGTGATCCCCGCCGGGGCCTTCGTCATCTACGCGTGGTATTCGATCAGCGGCGTGGTCAGCATCTCATTCATGCTCTCGGCGTCGGTCGTGGCCATCTCCGGCGTTCTGGTGCGGGCCTGGGGTATTGCCGGCGAGCGCTCTCGCGAACTTCATCTTTCCGATACGACCGAACCGCCCGCCGCGGGCGCCATCGGTCTGTTCGCGAAGTCCGGTTTGTCGCTGACCACGATCGGCTTGATTGAGGGCGCCGCCACAGCGGCCGTCGCGCTCGTCGCCATGGGCGCGTTCGTCGGCCTCGCCCTGCTCGCTCCCGGTACCCTCCACGCTTCACCGGTCGCCGCGTGGATCACGCTGACCGCCCTCGGCCTTGGGGCCGGCGCCGCGATCATCCGTTGGGCGCATCGCGCCTTCGGCGCCACCGTCCGCGCCGGCGACGAACCTTCTTTTGACCGCGCGGCGATCGCTCGCGCCACGCGCACGGCGTACCTGAGCCTGGCCGGCGTGCCGCTTCTCGCGGCCGCCCTCCTGATGCCCGCCCTGCCCGCGGCGATCCTTTTCCTGGCCGGCCTCGTGGCCGCCATCGTCCCGCACGCGCGTAAAAACGCGGAGGCCGCGCGCGCGCACGCCGATCTCGGCGCCGACGACATCGCGTTGGCCGCGCGCACCGCCGCGCTTCTGCGCGAATTAAATGACGCCCGCCACGACGATGATGACGCGCGCCTCGTCGCCGCCCTCGCGGCGCTCACGACGCTCGAGCACCTCAACCTCGAGGCCTTCGGCCGCGAGACCGAGCTCGCGCACCGGAGCGAGCCGGCTGTCGCTTACCAGCTTTCGACCAACCCGGGTGCTTACGCGACCTGGCAGTACGCGCTCATCTCCGCGCGCCGCGGCGCCGGCACTTTCACCGCCGGCACCGTTGGGAAATTCATCGCCGGTTCAACGGCGGACGGCGCTTCCGCCCAGCCGATCAACCGCAAGGACCACGTGGCCCTCGTCGCGGCCGGCCAGCGCGAAGCCGCGCTTGTCGCTGAAACCGAGCAGGCCATTACCGTCGCCGGCGGACGCCCACTCACGCTCATCCTCACGGGCGACGCCCAGGGCCTGAGCGAGACGCTGGGCCGGGCGTTCAGCGGACGCGGCGTCACCTTCGTGCGCCAGTCCGCGCTCGGCACCGCCGCTGATGTGGAAGAAACTCTTTTGCGCCCCGCGCTCAACGACGCGGGCCGCCTCAAACTTCTCGTCAACCGCGACGCGGGCCTCCCCGAGTTCCTCGTCGCCCCGCTTCTCGAGCTCGGCAAGCAGGACCGCTATCGCGATCTCGTCGAGCTCGTCATCGTGACGGCGCTCTCGAACGGCGCCTTCGCGGTCCGCGCTTCGCTCAGTGACATCGAACGGGCGATCACCTTCCGCGACCTCGTCCTGAGCCAGGCCTAAAAAACCCGCCGTTCACCGACGGGGCGAAGCGTGGTAAACTCCACGTCGATGCCTCTCCCCTCGTCCCGCTCCTCCATCGTCCTTCGCCGTCCGCTCGTCGTGGGCGTCCTCACGGGCGGCCGCGATCTCGCCGGCCAGCTTCGCCGCGCCGCGTCCCCGCTGGTTGACCTCGTTGAAGTCCGGCTCGACACGTTCCGCGCGGTCTACGGGCCGGACGGCCGGCATTTTTCCGCCGAGCTTCTTCATCGCGTGAAGCGCGCCACGCGCAAACCGATTCTGCTCACGCTCCGTTCCCCTACGGAACGTTCCGCTCCCGCCCGCGCCACGGAGAGGATGGATGACGCCCGCCGCGAGTCGCTGGTCGTTCCGCTCTTGCCCGTCGTGGCCATGGTCGATGTGGAAGTGCGCCGCGCGCGTTATGCCGGCCGCGTCACCGCGGTGGCGCGTCGCGCGGGCGTCGTCGTCATCCACTCCTTCCACGATTTCAAGACGCCCTCGTCGCCCGCCCGGCTCGACCGGTGGTGCGCGACGGCCCGTCGCGGCGGCGCCGACATTTTCAAGGCCGCGGTCACGCCGCGCCACGGCAAAGACCTGGCGAAATTTCTGGAATGGGGCGTGCGCGTTGAGAAGATCGGACGCGTGCTCATCGGCATGGGCGCGGCGGGAGCGCCGTCGCGGACGCTGGGTTTCACGTTCGGCTCCGCGCTCACCTACGGGCACCTGGGCGCGTCGACGGCGCCGGGACAGATGGCCGCGGCCGACCTTGGCAGAGCGGTGCGCGCGATCTACGGAGGCGGGAAGTGATGTTCGACCGTCCGATCAACGATCTCGACTACTGCGTCGTCGACACGGAAACGACCGGTGGCAAGGCGGAGTACAGCCGCATCACGGAAGTCGCCGCGTTTCATTACCGCGACGGCATCATCTACGACAAATTTCACACGCTGCTCAACCCGGGCGTCTCGATCCCGCCGTGGATCACCGAACTCACCGGCATCGACGACATCATGGTGAAAGACGCGCCGCGCTTTTCCGAGATCTCCGATCAGCTGCGGGCGTTCCTCTCGCGCGGCGTGTTCGTGGCCCACAACGCGGGTTTCGACTACGGCTTCATTCAGGGCGAATTTTCGCGCCTCGGGCAGGCGTGGGAAGCGCCGAAGCTGTGCACGGTGCGCGTGGCGCGGCACCTGTTCCCGAACCTGCCGTCGCGCTCGCTGGGTCCGCTTTGCGCCCATTTGTTGATTGAAATTTACGACCGGCACCGGGCAACGGGCGACGCCGAAGCGACCGTCTACGTGCTCAAGCACTGCCTCAAGCTGCTGGAAAAGAATTTCGGTTTGTTGACGTGGGGGGAACTCGAGAAGTGGCTGACCATCGGTCCGTTGCGACTTCCCGAAGGCCTGACGCTGGCGCACATCGAGGCGCTGCCGGAACTGGCGGGAAGCTTCATCCTGAAGGACGCCGCCGGGGAGGCGATCATGAAGGGGAAGTCGACCAACATCCGCAAGCGCGTTTTGACTTTCTTCCGCGCGGCCAACCGGTCCAAGAAAGCCATTCTCTATCGCGACCTCGTGCGCTCGATCGACGCGCTGGTCGCCGAAACCGTCGCGGTTCCTTCCTAAATCTTCAGGCTGCCGCCGGCGAAACCTTTCGCCTCACTGCGTCCGTTTTCCACCTTCATCATGAACTTGGCGCTGCCCGCGCCAAATTGCACCGAGGCCGTCCAGCCGGTGGGCGTAAGAGCGAGCTCGGTCTCGTGCTTGTCGCCTGAATGGACGAACGACCCATTCACCCGGCCGGCTTCAATCTTGATGTGGAAGGCGCCGTTTTTGACCCGACGCGACTCGATGACGCCGCTTAGCATGCCGTGCGCGTCGGCATGAAGGAGGACGCGATGATGGTCGCCCGTGACGCGGAGGCCGCGATGGGGGATGTTGCCCTTGACCAGCTCCGCGGAGCCCCCGCGGAACAGAATTTCCACTTTGCCGCGGCGCATGTCGACGAAGGTCCCGCGGAAGCGGCCGTTGCGGTCGGCCGAGAGGAGAAGGGAGTGCGAATCGCCGGTGTGCATCACGGTTCCGCGGACCTTGGAGTCGCGGATTTCGAAGCTGGCCGCGGCGTGTCGCGAGAAATTCACAATGCGCCCCGCGCTCAGGCGGTTGGTGCGGGGATCGTGGGAGAGGGTGGCGAAATGGTGGTCGCCGTGATAATCGTAGGGAAGATGGCGGTTCATCTTAAGTCAGGCTCCGGGTTGGGTTCAAAACAAGATGGGGAGTCTACTATCATTCGTCAAACATGAAAATTTTCTTTCTTCTCTCGGGATTGATCGTCGCGGTCGCCGTCCTCGCGCTGTTCGCGCGTCGCGACCGCCGACCGCTTCGACGTCTGGCGCCCGGTGAGCGACGCCAGCTCGAGCGGCTTTTCCCCTGGCTTCTCCGTCTCGATCTTAGTCTCCGCGCCTCCTGGGAGCGGCATGTCGCCTTTTTTCTGGGACGCATTGTTTTTGAAGGATGTGGCGGCCTCACCGTCACCGACGACATGCGCCTCGCCATCGCCGCGCAGGCCTGCCTGCTGGCGCTGGGCCGCGAAAAGGACGGTTTCGCCAAGCTCGCGACCGTGCTCATTTATCCGACGGGCTTCAGCGCGCCCGTGTCGCACCAGTTGGGTTCCAATGTGGTCATTGAGCGCAAGGACGAGCGGATCGGCGAGAGCTGGGGCCGGGGGCAGGTGATTTTGGCCTGGGACGAGGTGGACCCGGAACACCGTGATCCGATGATGGCCGGCAACCTGGTTTTTCACGAGTTTGCCCACCAGCTCGACGCTGAAAATGGAGAAGATGACGGAGTCCCGGCGCTCGACCGGGGCTTGGACCGGAACTGGCAGCGCGTGATGGGGGACGAATTCCGGCGCCTTCGGGAGCAGTCGGACCGGGGGGAAGAGACGTTCCTCGACCCGTATGGAGCCGAAAGCCCGGCGGAATTCTTCGCGGTGGCGACGGAGGCTTACTTCGAGGAGGGGGCGGAAATGAAGACGCGGCACCCTGATTTGTATCGTCTTCTCAAGGCATTTTACCGCGTGGACGGGGCGTCGCTGACCTAGGCCCGACGGCGGGCCCCAGGGTTACTTCGCGAATCCCGGGATCGCCAGCAGGAAGTAGATGACGTGGCAGAGCGCGACGAGAAAAATTTTGGTTGAGACAGACATAGTCGAATCATGCGCGGGCCCCGCGGCTTTTGCAATGGGTTCTGGGCGTGACTTTTTGAGCCGTCGACGGTTTTTAATCCGGCCTTAAGGCAAAGTTAAGGGCCCACGGAGCACTCTTGGTCAACGCAGAGGAAGCGTACTTCCTCAAAAATAACGGGACCGGGCGGTTCTCGAGACCCCTCAAATTAAAATTGAAACGGGTCGCCTTCAAAGTCAGCCGCCACATCGGAAACCGGCGGGTAAAGCTCTACTTCAAAGTGGAGCTTTTCCGTTTTCCCCCAGACCTTCAGCGATGAAACCAAAGACAATTCTTTTCGCCCTCCTGCTCTTCCTCGCGCTCGCGCCTGCGGCGCGCGCGGCGTCCGGGCTCACCCCGCATGAACGCGCCACCATCATCGCCGCCCGTCATCTGCTTGTTTCCATTGGAAAACCTGAACTCGAGGCCGCCATTCGGAACCGCTCGCTGCGCACGGACGCGTACTGGGAAAAAGTTTTCACCGCCGCCGGCGCGCCCGCGCTGTACAAGGAAGTGGCTGCCGACCTGCGCCGCGCAATGGCCGACGTTCCGCTCGTGAACGGCCGCCCGGCGGAGCCGGCGGTGTTCGCGCGCGCCGTCCTGCGCGGCATCGGCCCGATGCCGATGATGCCGGTGAACGACGCGCCCGCCGCGGAGCGCACAGCGGTGCTCGATTTCGCGCGAAAGGAACTGGCCGAGTTCGCGACCACCGCGCTTGCCGAGCCGGCGAACGCCCAGCTCGCGGCCGCCGCCACGGCGGCGCGCGCGCGGACGGTGTTTCGCTCCGCCGCGATCGCCGATGCGTTCTTCCGCCTGGGCGACCTGCTCGGCGCCGACGAGAAGGAACGCGTGGACCTCATGGACACGAAAGACCGCCTCAACGAATATCTTCATCCGTTCGGACTTCATCTCGTGCTCGACGCGAACGACTTTAACGCGGGCCGCGCGAATCTGGCGAGTTACGTGATCCTCGCGAAGAACACCTTCAATATTCTCGGCAAGCCCTTCGTGGTTTACGAGGCGCGCCCCGCCGTGGACGACCGCGGCACCTCGGCGCTCGGGCACGCGGAGACCGAGCCTGGCTATATGTTCATGTTCGCCAATCACATCGACGAGGAGACGGCGGCGGGGCTCACGTTCGTGGGCGGGCGGTCGTTCGATCTCGGGCCGGCGGTTTCCGCACCGGCGGCGATCGCAGTGGAAGAAGCGGTCCGCGAGCGACTGCGCCCGTCGACAGCGAACTACCGCGCGCTCCTCATCAACTCAATTGGGAGGCATGAAGGTTTTCACATGTTCATCGAACCGGCCATCGAAACGGCGCTGCGCCGGGGAAAGGTGGGTCGAGAGGTGGCGGGCATCTGGCATGAGAACGGCGCTTACCTTTATCAGATTGAATTAGCGGATCCGCGTTTCGTGCACATGGACCTTCTGTCCGTGCTCATCACGGCGGTGCATCCCAATTCCACGTTTCCCGCCAACACCGCGGGCGCGCAGTCGGCGATGATGGATCTTCAGGCCTACGTTCCGGGCATCAAGTTCTGGGACAGCGCTGCGTCGGCGCCGTTGGCGGAAGGGCTCGTTCAGTTGTTCAGGTTGCCACCTGAGGAGATCCAGAAGGCGGCGTCGCAGGCGCGGTGGTCGTTCGAGGTGCGCGTGCGCGACTAGGAAGGCGGGGTTCCTTCGCTCGCACTCGCGCGCGGGAGGATGCCGTCCCACCGCTCGTTGAATCGGTCTTCCTCCACCTTCTTCAACATCTTTCTTGAGAGGAAATTCGCCGGGCATACCTGAACGGAC
>JBBRXR010000035.1:0-8624 GCA_038238485.1 Elusimicrobiota bacterium
GGCCCGAGAGGAAGCCGGTTTCCGCGATGTCGGCCAGGCGGCCGTCGATGAGCACCGAGGTGTCGATGATCTTCGAGTCGCGCACCTTGGTGTCTTTCACCACGATGTTCTTGTCGAGGAGTTCGAGTTCCCCCTTCTTGCGCACGGCGATGACGCAGCCGAGGTAGGCGAAGACGAGATTGATGACGAGCACGTTGTCCGACATGAAGCGGTAGCACGTCGGATTATCGAGCTTGAAGACGAGCCACTCGATGACCTTCGACACCACGACGCCGCCGACGGCGCCGATGCCGCCGAATACGAGCGCGTCGAGCGGAATTCGCTCGATGACGAGCTCCGCCGCCACGACGAGGCAGGCAACGCCCAGGCCCACCAGGGCCGAATCCACTGAATGTCCGATCGCGAAACCGAGAACGGGGCCAAGCACCAACGCCACCCCACGAATAACATGAAACATGGTCTCTCCTTTACTGGGACTCTTCCGGTGAGCCGCCCTCTTTCTTCTTGAGGTCTTTGAAAAAGTCCTCGGGGGTCATCGTGTCCAACTTCTTTTTAAAATCATTCACTTCGTCTTCCGTGATCGGCTTGAGCAGTTCCGGGCAGGCCTTGAACACGCTGTCGTCGATCAGAATCGGGCAGTTCGCGCGCACGGCCAGCGCCACGGAGTCGCTCGGACGGGCGTCGATCACCATTTCCTTCGTTCCGTTCAGCACCGCGACTTCGGCGTAGAACGTCGAGTCTTTCAACTCGGTGATCTTCACGTGCTTGAGCTTCGCGCCCAGCTGAGAAATCACGACCATGAAAAGGTCGTGTGTGAGCGGACGCGGGAACTGCTGGCCTGACAGGGCCATGCCGATGGCCCCGCCTTCATAAAGACCAATCCAGATCGGCAACAGGCGCGGCCCGTCGATCTCTTCGAGCACCATCACGCATTGTCCACCCACCTGAGACAGGGAGTAGAGGCGCGTCTGAACGGCGGCCATGGAAGTCCTCCTACGGACCGAAGCGAAAAATCGGCGAATTCAAAAAGTATACCACTCCGCCCGGGGCGGACCTATTTCGAGAGTGACGCGAAGCCGAAGAAGTAGGCGAGATCTTCGTCGCGGAAGATGATGTTGGCGTAGGCCTCGAAAGCGCTCCGCTCCATCACGTCCCGCCACCGGGTACCGAGCCACAGCCAGCGGGTGATCGCGACGTTCGCGCCGACGTTCACCAGCGCGCCCTGCAGCCGTTTGCCGAGCACGGTCCGGTCACGCGTGAAATCGGACGCGTCCGCGTTGATCGAGAGCCGCGGCGCGAGATTCTTGTTGAAGAACAGGGGACGGAAAGCGAGTCCGCCGCCGCCGCGCGATTCGATCGCGCCCACGTATCCGGTGAACGGGCCGTAATCCTGGCCCAGCACCGCGGTGATGCGGTTGCGGCGTTCGAAAACCGTGTGCTTCTCATCGCTCTGAACTTCGCCGATGTTCGTCACGCCAATGCCGTAAAACTTCCCGGGGCGCGGCACGAATTTGATGGCGACATCGGACCGGCTTTCATCATCCCGGAAGTCGTAGCGGTTGCGGTAGTCCC
Source organism: Elusimicrobiota bacterium (assembly GCA_038238485.1). Taxonomy (GTDB): domain Bacteria; phylum Elusimicrobiota; class Elusimicrobia; order F11; family F11; genus JBBRXR01. The sequence goes on from JBBRXR010000035.1 coordinate 1,573, forward strand.
AATAGGTGTTGATCATCGTGAAGCGGCCCAGGACCTTCTTCGCCGACGCCGCCGTGTCCTTGATCGAGGTGATCGCTTCCTTGACCTCGGCCCCCGCTTTCTCGTCGTTCAGGAGCGCGCCGATGGCCCCCTTGCCCTCACTGACCTTGGTCATGATGGCGTCGAGCTTCTCGCCGATATCGCGGAACTTGGCGATGGCGACCTTGATGTCTTCCTTCTTCTCGGTGGAAATTTCTTCGAGATGCGCCGTGAACACCTTCGCGCTCTCGGTGATCTCCTTCACGTTGAGAACGATGTCCTCCATTTCGGCCGCGTGGTTGCCCATGGCCACGTTGAGCGCGCGCGTCACGTTGCGGATATTGGCGATCGATTCCTGGAGGTTTTCGATGGCGTCGCCGTACTTGTCGCTCTTCTCGAACAGCCTCGAAAGCTTGTCGGCGATCTGCTGGATGCCGCTGCCTTCGTCGCCTTCAATGGTGGAATCGATGGCCAGCTCGGGCTCGGACGTCGTGCCGGGCGTGAGCTCGACGAACTTCGTGCCGATGATGCCGGTGGACCCGACCTTGGCGTGGGCGTCCTTGTGGATGACGATGTGCGGATCGAGCTCGATGGTGACGCGGGCGCGGCCGTCGAGGAGCTCGACCTTGCGAACGGTTCCGATTTCAACGCCGGCGATCTTGACCGCGGCTTTCGGCGGCAGCGCCTCGACGTTGTTGAAAGTCACGTAATAGCGGTGCGTGCGCTTGAACAGGTGGATGTTGCCGAGAAAAACGGCGGAGAGGGCGATGGCGCAGATCGAGACGAGAAGGAAAAGGCCGACTTTTGTTTCCTGGTTCATTCGAAGGTACGCACCTGCATCTGAATCGGGCCCTGGGACGAGCCGGTCACGAACTGCTTCACGAGCGGATTGGTGGTGTTGCGAATCTCATCTGGCGTGCCGATGGACACCACCTTGCCCTGGTAGAGCATCGCCATGCGGTTAGAGATCTTATACGCGGAATTCATGTCGTGGGTTACGACCACGGAGGTCAATTTGAGTTTTTTCTGCAAACCCAGGATCAGGTCGTTGATGACGTCGGACATGATCGGATCGAGACCCGTGGTCGGCTCATCGTACAAAATGTAATCAGGCTCATAGGCGATGGCCCGGGCGAGGCCGACGCGTTTTTTCATTCCGCCGGATAGCTCGGACGGCTTGAGGTCCGCTATCTCCGGCTTGAGTCCCACGAGCTCCAGCTTTTCGGCCACCACCTCGTTGAGGCGAGGCAGGAGGTCGGGGCGGAGGTTCTTGATGCCGAAGCTGATATTCTCCCCCACCGTGAGCGAGTCGAACAGCGCCGCGCCCTGGAACAGGTATCCGAACCGACGCTGGATGGGTTGAAGCGCTTCCTCGTCCAGATTGGTGATTTCGGTGTCGTCGATCCAGATTCGGCCCTTGTCGGGCTTGAGCAGCCCGACCATATGCTTGATCAGCACGCTCTTACCGGTGCCCGAGCCGCCCATGATGGTGAGCGTCTCGCCCTCATGAATTTCAAGATCGACGCCCCGCAGCACGTGGTTGCGTCCGAAGCTTTTTTCGATGCCCTGAAGTTTGATCATCCGCCGATCCCCAGGCTCACCAGGATGGCGCTCAGGAAATAGTCGCCGACGAGGATGAGCACCATGGAAATCACCACGGCGCGCGTCGTGGCCTTGCCCACGCCTTCGGCGCCACCCGAGCAGTTGAAGCCCATGTAGCAGGACGTTGTCACCATGATGAGGCCGAAGAAGAACGATTTGATGAGGCCATGCGTCACGTCGCCCATGTCGACGAAGGTTTTGACTTCGTCCCAATAAACACCGCCGGGGATGCGAAGCTGGGCCGCGGCGACGATGTAGCCGCCGGTGACGCCGATGATGTCGGCGAGGGCGGTGAGCAATGGCACCATGATCATCATGGAAATGTATCGCGGCACCGCCAGGTATTTGACCGGGTTCGTGCCGAGCGTGTAGAGCGCGTCCAGCTGTTCGGTGACGTTCATTGTGCCGAGCTCGGCGGTGATCGAAGCGCCCACGCGTCCGGAGATCACCATCGCGGTCAGCACCGGCCCGAGCTCCTTGACCAGGGAGAGTCCGACGACCGAGCCCACGTAGATCGGCTCGTTGAATACCTTCATGAACGAAAAACCCGACTGGAACGCCAGAACCATGCCGGTGAAAAGCGACGTGAGGCCGACCACGGGGAAGGAAGCCACGCCGATCTCGTTCATCTGCTCAATCGTGAGAACCGGCACCCACTGGCCGCGAAAGATCGCCTCGGCCGTGCGGCGGACCATGACGGCCACCTTTCCCAGGGCCTCGGAAGAATTGAGAGTCCATCGCCCGAGCGCGCTGACGACGATCATGCGACCACCTCGCGGGGAACGCGTTTCGAAATGCCGCAGAAAATTTCATACGGGATGGTGCCCGCCCAGCCGGCCCATTCGGTGGCGGTGATCTCGGCGTCGCCCTGACGCCCGATGAGCACCACGTCCTCGCCCACATCCACGCCCGCTCCCGTCACGTCGAGCATCACGTGGTCCATGGTCACCACGCCCAGGATTGAGCGGCGCGCGCCCCGGACCAGCGCGTTCGCCTTGCCGAACACCGCGCGCGGCACGCCGTCGGCATAACCCACAGGAAGCGTGGCCACGTCCATTTCACGTTCGGTGCGGTACTTGCGGCCATAGCTGATGGTGGTGCCTTTGGGAACGCGCTTGATGAAAACGATTTTGGTGCGCCACGTGAGCACGGGCTTGAGCGACATTCCGGCCGGAAGGACCACCGATGGCGCTCCGTAGAGCGCGATGCCGGGCCGGATCATGTCGATGCGGGAGGCGGGCGTGGACATGGCGGCCGCGGAGTTGGCGATGTGGAAAACGGTATCGGAAAATCCCAGGGTCCGCGCGACATCGCGGACCGCGGTGAACTCGGCGATCTGCTGGGCCGTGAACTCAGCGTCGGAATCGGCGGACGCGAAGTGGCTGTAGACGCCGGCAAGGCGGAGGGTCTTCTGGCCCGCCGTCCATTTGAGAACGGCCTTCGCGCCCGCAGGCGAAACGCCGAGGCGGCCCATGCCCGTGTCGATCTTGAGATGGAAAGCCGCGGTGCGGCCGGAGGCGGACGCGATCTCGGCCAGCTTCTGGGCGGCCTCGAGGCTGGCCACGGTGGGGGTGAGGCGCGCATCGAGCGCCGCGGAAAAATTCTCGAGCGGGTAGACGCCGCCCAGCAGGAGAATCGGCGCGTTCACGCCGGCTTCGCGCAGCGCGCGGCCTTCCTCGATGCTGGAGACGCCGATGGCGTCAGCGCCGGATTGAATGGCGACGGGCGCCAGCGCCGCGGCGCCATGTCCGTACGCGTCGGCCTTGAGCACGGCCATGATGCGGGTGCCCGCGCCCACGAGAGCGCGGAAGGCGCGAAGGTTGGAAGAAAACGCTCCCGTCGATACTTCAGCCCACGTCGGACGAAAACGCCCGGCGGTTCCGCCCGGCTTAGGCGGTTGTTGGCTCAAGCTCGTGCTCGGCGTTTCCGAAGCGGGTGAATTCATGCTGGAACTTAAGATCGACGTCTCCCACGGGGCCGTTTCGCTGTTTGAGGATGAAGAGTTTGGCTTTTCCTTTCAGATCCGGATCGTCGCGCTTATAAACTTCCTCGCGGAAAATCGCCATCACGACGTCGGCGTCCTGTTCGATGGCGCCGGATTCGCGAAGGTCAGAAAGCTGCGGACGTCCGCCGCGCGCGCCGTCTTCCGGTTTGCGGTTGAGCTGCGACAGCGCCACGACGGGCACGTTGAGCTCGCGCGCGAGGCCTTTGAGGCTGCGTGAAATTTCAGAAATTTCCTGCTGGCGGCTTTCCTGGCTGCCGTCGCCCCGCATCAACTGAAGGTAGTCGATGATGATCAACTTGAGCGGCGTTCCCTTACGCTCGAAATCATGCGCGTAGCGCCGCGAGGCCGACCGCACTTCATGGATGGTCGGCGACGTGGCGAAGTCAAAAATGAGCGGGGCTTCGGCGATCTCGGCGGCGGTGGAGGTGATGCGCGGCCAGCTCTGACGCGCCAGGTAGCCGCGCCGGATGCTGCCCATGTCGAGGCGCGCGCGCGAGCAGAGCAGGCGAAGCGCCAGTTCCTGGTGGCTCATTTCGAGCGAGAAGAAAACCACGGGCTGCTTCTCGTCGACGGCCACGTATTCGGCGATGTTCATGACGAGCGCCGTTTTTCCCATCGACGGACGGGCGGCGACAATAACCATGTTGGCTGGTTGAAAGCCGCGCGTCATGGCGTCGAGGTCGACAAAACCCGTGGCCACGCCGGTCACGATCTTGCCCGACTTGTCCATCTCTTCGAGCGTGTTGACCGCGCCCTGCATGAGTTCGCTGGCCGTGGCGCTGTCGCGTCGCGACCGCCGCTGTCCGACGGCGAAAAATTGTTCCTGCGCTTTGTCGACGAGGTCGTTGACCGGCGTCTTCGACGAGTTGGCGTCCCGGATGAGGTTGCGCGCGCGTTCGATGATCATGCGGAGCAGCGCCTTCTCATGAACGATCTTCGCGTAGTGCTCCACGTGCAACGCGGTCGGGACCTTGTCGGCGAGCTCGAGGAGGACCGCCGAACCGTTGCCCGTCACGAAGCCCTGTTCGCCCTTGAGCGCTTCGCCCACGGTGATCACGTCGGCTTCGACGTTCGCGTCATTCAGCCGCTGGATGGCCGTGAAAATCTGGCGGTGGGTTTCTTTGTAAAAATCGTCGGGGCGGAGCGTCTCGCTCGCGGTGACGATGGCGTTTCTCTCCACAAGCATGCTGCCGAGAACGGCCATCTCGGCGTCGATGCTGTGGGGAGGAAGGGATTCGTTGATGTCGGCCATATTGCGGCGCTCATTGTAGCGTATTTACATAGCGTGGGCGTTTGTAAACGCGCCTGGGTTTCCGTCGACAAAATCAATTCGCGGAAAACAAAAAAGGCCGTCCCTGAATTTCAGGGACGGCCTTTCGCTTGCCCCGTTTCCGGAGCAAAAAGGTGCTAAGCCCAGGGATCGATATCGATCGGGTTGTCTTCGTTGACGTTGAGAGATTTCTCTTCAACGTGCTCCGCGTGCTCGCTCTTCTGCTCGGTGCGAAGGCCGATGACCTTCACCGGAATGTCGATGACGACCTTCGAGTGGATGCGCACCCGAATGCCGTGGTCGCCCACGGTGCGGATGGCGGTGGTCATGAGAATCGAGCGCTTCTCGACGGTGGCTCCCTGGCGGGCGAGCTCGGCGGCGATGTCGGCGGCGGTGACGGATCCGAACAGGCGTCCACCCTGGCCCACCTGGCGTTCGAACTCGAGACCGACCTTGGAAAGCTTGTCGGCGACGGTCTTGGCGGTCGCGAGCTGCGCGTCGCGGGCGACTTCGAGTTTCTGCTTCTGGCGCTCGAACTTCTTGATCGCGTCGGCCGTGGCGGCCACCGCGAGACCCTGCGGCAACAGATAGTTGCGCGCGTAGCCGGGTTTGACTTTGCAGACGTCTCCGACCTGTCCGAGGCCGGGAACGTCCGAAGTAAGAATCAGTTGCTGGGGCATGATCGATATACCTCTTGGATCTTAGAGCGGCGAGGTCGGAAGAAGCGCCATGGTGCGCGCACGCTTGATCGCGCGCGTCACTTTACGCTGGCAGCGCGAGCAGGTTCCGGTCGCCCGGGCGGAAAGGATCTTTCCGCGCTCGGTGATGAAATTGCGAAGGAAGTTGACGGCTTTCCAGTCCACATGGTCCTGGCGCTCGAGGCAGATGCGGCAGACGCGGCGGCGCATCGGCGGGCGGCCGCGGCCACCAGGTCCGCCCATCGGGCGTCCACCCACGCGGGGTCCGCTGGGACCGGCGCCCGGAGGACGGGGAGCCCAGGATCCGGCGGGACGAGAAGGAACATAAGTCGATGTGGGACGCGGGGCGCCTGCGGGCGCGGTCGTCGCGGCGGGAGTCGCCGGAGCCGGCGTCGCTTTGTCGTTGCTATCGGTCGTCATTAAAAGGGCACCTCATCATCATCGTTGGAAGACGCGGCCGCTTTCGCGGGCGTCCCACGGGTCGAGCTGGCAACCGGAACGGGGGCACTGGCCTCTTCTCCGGTTTCCTCAGCGACGGGTTCAGTCACGCCGCCGCCTTCTCCCATGGCTTCTAAAAATTGAATGCGCATCACGTCGAGCTCGAGATCCGACCGCTTCTGGCCCTCTTTGGTCGTCCACTCTTTCGAGCGGAGACGGCCTTCGACGAACACCGGGCTGCCCTTCTTCAGGCGCGTGTTGCAACGCTCGGCGGTTTCACGCCAGACGCTGCACGGCACGAACGCCACTTCTTCTTTCCACTCGGTGGAATTGGGTGTCTTGTAGCTGCGGCTGGCCGCAATGCGAAAATGACAGACCGCGGTGCCGCCGGTGGTGTAACGCAGCTCCGGGTCGCGCGTGAGTCTTCCAATCAGCTTGACGTCGTTGAGCGTGTGCAGTCGAAGGTTGGCCATAAGAAACTCCTGACTGAATTAAGCTGAGGGAAGCTCTTTGGTTTCGACGGCGGCCGGGGCAGTTGCCTGGGCCACTGCGGCGCCCGCGTCACCCGTCGCCGCTACGGCCGGCGCGGTCGTCCCTTCGGGGGTCAAAACGCGCGGACGATACGGCGGACGCATGACCACTTTGTCGGTGGTCAGATGACGAAGCACGAAATCGGTGACGTGAAAAAGCTGCTTGAGCGCGAGCGGCGCTTCGGGCGTGCCCGTGTAGTCGATGTAGACGTAAAGGCCGTCGCGCTGATGCTTCACCGGATAGGTGAGGCGGCGGCGACCCCAGACCTGGACGCCGCGAAGAACGCCTTTGGCGGGAGCGATCGCGCTCTTGATCTTCTCGATAAAGGTATCGATCGTCTTCTGCGGGATGTCCGCGGGGAAGATGAGCAAGGTTTCGTAAGCGCGATCAACAGGTAATGATTTGGCCATAAAATTAAATGAGCTCCGTCGGAAAATAGAAAATAAATCACCGCACCCTGAGGCAATCGCGAAGGGAGAGTCCTAGTACC
>JBBRXR010000036.1:0-8536 GCA_038238485.1 Elusimicrobiota bacterium
AGCAACGCGTCGCGGCCGCGCAGACGTTCGGCACCAACGTCGCGGGCGCCAACAACTGGACCTTCAACAATCTTTCCTTCACGAACTCATCGGTGGTGAACCGCATCGTGACGGTGAATCCGACAGGCACGGGCCAGATTATCGTGAACGGCGCGCTGACCGTCGGGAACGCGGGTGACTCGAACACGACCACGCTCGACGACAACGCAAACGACCGCACCATCGACATCAACGGGGACATGGTGATCACGTCGAAGGGCGTCTACAGCGCGAGCAGCAGCGTCATCCTCACGGTCGGTGGTGACTGGACGAACAGCGGGACCTACACCAATAACAGCAGCACCGTCACCTTCGATGGCGGCGCGGTGACGCATCAGTTGGCCGGCACGTCGTCTTTCTATGTCCTGCGATCGGTGGTGGTCGGCGCGACCCTCCGGTTCGCTTCGGGCACCACGACCACGGTCACCAACGCGATCGTCCTGCAAGACGCGACGCTCGCGTCGAGCGCGCCGGGCGTTCAATGGAACATCAACTTCTCCGGCACGTCGCAAACACTCACCAACCTCGCCGTGCAGGACTCCGACGCGTCGGGCGGCGTCGAGCTTATCGTCACCGGCGGAACGGACAACGGCAATAATTTGAACTGGGACTTCGATGTGCCTGGCGCGATCACCACGATGGTTCTGACCAGCACGACGGGCGCGACGCTGCGCGTCACCTGGACGTCCGTCGGCGACGACAACCTTTCCGGCACGATCACCGGTGGCGCGGTCACCATCCAGTACACGACCGATACGGTCTTCTCGAGTTGGAGCCCGACCGCCGGGCAGCCCGCTTACGTTTTCCGCGTGACAATTCCGCAGAACAGCGTGGCGCCCGGAACGGCCAGCACGGCGTTCATCCCCGGCCTGACCGGCGGCGCCACTTATTTCGTGCGGATGTGGACGAACGACTCGTCGAGCCGCTTCAGCGCGATTTCCAATGCGGGCAACACGCCGATCGCGATCCCCAACATCAACCTGCTGCTGTCGCAGACCACCATCGGTTTTGGAAGTCTCAGCGCCGGGTCGACCACCGTCATCACATCGTCAATCACGATCACCAACACCGGCAACACCAACCAGAGCTACCGTATCAGCATCACCAATCCCGCCAACTGGACCGCCACGAGCGGCGCGCCGGGCACCGACCAGTTCCGGCTCACCGCGGTTATTCGCAGCACGCTGCCGTCCTCGTCGGATTTCAACACAGCCAATGACGTGGTCACGACGTCGCCAAACAATTCTTCCGATACCGCGCTCGCGGTCGACTCGGACGCCCAGAGCCAGAAAGGCGTCAACGTCTTGCCAGGACAGACGCGGGGTTTGTGGTTCCGCGTCGAAATGCCATCGATGTCGTCGACCACCAACGCTCAGACCGTCAACCTCTCCGCCCTCGCCCTCTAGCCCGAAACCTCTCGGGCCGACCGAACCAAATCTCGCTCCACGCATATGGTTACTACCTGAGGCCTCAGGCTTTCGGGAAGGAGCCCCCTATGAAGATCAAACACATTCGACGCCTTTTCCGCGCCACCGCTGTGACGTTGGCCGTTCTGACCGCCTCGACGAGCGTGGGAACCCCCCGCCTTCAGGCCATGATGGCTCCGTCGCACGCCGTCACCAATGCCGCCGTGCAGGACCGCGAGAGAGACATCCAGACCGTTCGTGCGGCGCTGGAAAACAAAGTGGTCCGCCAGCGGCTGGCCGATCTCGGCCTGACGAAAGAACAGATCGAATCCCGGATGGGAAAACTGGATAACCAGAAGCTTCACCAGGTCGCCACGCAGATCGAAAAGCAGAATCCCGCCGGCGACGGGGCCATCGGAATCCTCGTCATCGTCGTGCTGGTGCTGCTGATCATTTACCTTTTCAGACGAGTGTAGATTGCGCCTCGTCAGAGCCTTCGGCTGCCTCTTCCTGACGGGAATCATTTCCAGTTGCGGGACCCTGCGTCCGGTGACGACCTTTAACGATCCGTTGAGCGGGCCGGAACATCTCCAGTTGGCCGCGACCTATGAGACGCAGGGAGAGATGGCGGCGGCCGAGCGGGAATACCGGGCAGCGGTGAAGCGGGATCGCAAGGACCTCGCCGCGCAGATCGGCCTCGGCAACGCGGCCTTCTCGCAGGGGCATAACAAGGAAGCGGAGCTGGCGTTTTTGCGGGCGCTGGGGATTTCGAAAAACAACCCGGCCGCGAGCAACAACCTGGCAATGCTCTACGCTTCGGAAGGAAGGAAATTAAAGACGGCCGAGAAGCTCGCCTTGCGCGCGGCCGACGATGAGCGCTTCCGGCCCTACGCCTTCGACACACTCGCCACCGTCTACTTCAAGCAGGGCCGCCTTGACGAGGCCCGCGCCGCCGTGGCGCAGGCGCGCTCGCTGGCGCCCGCCGATGATCCGGCGTTCCTGCCCAACCTCGAGAAAACCGCGCGGGCGGTGGGCGACGTGACGCCCCCCGCTATCACCGAATAAAGCCGCTTACTGCGCGGCGTCGGTCGTGACGGTGTTCGGAATGTACTGCGTGTCCTTCAGGCGGTAGGCGTCGCCCTCGATGAAGGGATAGTTGATTTCGCGCGGCTGATCTTCGGCGCCTTTGTAGTAGTGCAGCACGCCTTCGAGCGGATGCTTCGCGTCCGGATACGGAAGGTCCTCGAATTTGGCCAAACCGGATTCATCCGTGCGGATCGTCTTCGGCTGGCTCTTGCCCTTGATCGCCATGTCCACCTTGAAGTTCACCGCCGGCGCCTGGTTCTGGCGCAACACCAGCATGAATACCTTGTAGTTGTTTCCTTCGCGCGGGCCGGTCGACGGCACGGCGTTGGCCATTTCCGTGAGGTCGGCCGAGGTGATCATTTTGGCGACCGAGGTGGGGCTCGGCGCCGCGTCGCCCGCGTGCGGGGCGCTGGACGACGACTTGCAGCCTGGAAAGGCGGCGACGGACACGGCGAGCGAGGCAACGGCGAGAAAACGTTTCATGGGGGCTCCTGTGATTAAAAGGCGTGCCCGATTGTACCACGCGCCGCCCGTTGTATCATCCGCCCATGATCACCCTCTCCTCTCTTGTCCCCATCGCGCGGCGCGCGGGGGAAACGCTCAGGCGATTTCCGGAAACCATCGTCGCGGGGTTGGTCTGCGCGGTTCTGTCGATCGTTCTCACCCACCGCGCGGGCCTCGAGGAAAGACTTTTCCCGCACGTCCTGGCCGCCACCCTCGCTATTCCGCTTTTCTTCTCGATCGCGATGCTCGCCGAGGCGCGGCCAGAGCGGCGCGCCGTCATTCGCGTGGGTGGCCTCGCCCTCGGACTCGCGTTCCTCACCGCCTTTGATCTCACCTACGACAAAGGCCATTCGGCTCTGTTCTGGTTCCGTTACTGGCAGTTCAATCTCGGCCTGCACCTGCTCGTGGCGTTCGCGCCGTTCATCGGGCGCGCGTCGGTGCAGGGGTTCTGGCAATACAACCGCCGATTGTTCCTTCGCTTTCTGCTGTCCGCGCTCTATTCGGCTACATTTCACATCGGCCTCGTCATCGCGCTCTGGGCGCTCAAGAGCCTGCTCGGCCTGCCCATCAGCCACCGCGCGTTCCTCGACGTGTGGATCCTGATCAGCTTTATCTTCAACACGTGGTTCTTTCTCGCGGGCGTTCCGGAAAACCTGTATGAGCTGGAAACCGACCAGAGCTATCCCACCGGCCTGCGCGTGTTCACGCAATACGTTTTGCTCCCGCTCGTCACGCTCTACCTCGTCATCCTCTATCTTTACATCGGCAAGATCATCGGCCAGCGTCACTGGCCCAACGGCACCATCGGCTACCTCACCACGGGGGCGTCGGTGCTCGGCATTTTCTCGCTCCTGCTCGTCCACCCGCTGCGCGAATCGCCCGCCTACCGTTGGATCCGCGGCTACTGGAGCGGCTTCTACATCGCGCTTTATCCCATCGTCATCACGCTCGCGCTCGCGGTGTGGGAGCGCACGGGCGACTATGGCGTCACCGAGCGGCGGTATTTCCTGTTCATCATCGCGGCGTGGCTCGCGGGCATCTCCACGTACTTCAACGTGAGCGCGCGCAAGAACATCAAGGTGGTCCCGGTGACGCTCTGCGTGCTCGCGTTCCTCACGGCCGTCGGCCCCTGGAGCGCGTATGGCGTGTCGCGGCGCTGGCAGATGGCGCGCCTGCAGAATTTGCTGAGCGCGGCGGGCGCGTTCGAGAACGGAAAAGCGAAACCGGCGAATGGGGCGGTGACCGTGGAGCAACGGCGGCAGATCAGCTCCGTCATGGACTATTTCGCGCGCGTCCACGGCATCGAGACGCTTCAACCGCTGTTCGGCGAGCCGCTCAAGGGGAAGTCATCCTCGGAAGTGATGAAGAACCTCGGCATGGAGTACGCCGAGTCGTGGCGGGGAGAGAACGCGAACTATTTCAACTTCACCGTCGCCTACCAGAGCGCGCGCGTGGTGCCGATCGCGGGTTACGACTGGTCGCTGCGGCTCAACCTGCGGGGCTCGCCCGTCACGCCGCAGGAGTTCTTCGTCGACGGCGCCACGCTGACGGTGACGATGGATGGCAAGGTGGGGGACATGACCTTCACGCGGGGCGGGAGGACACTCGGCACGTTGCCGGTCCGGCCGCTCCTGGAGAGACTGGCGGCCGATCATCCCGCGGAGCGCTACGAAATCCCCGGTGACGAGATGCTTCTCAGCGCGGACACGCCCGCGGCCCGCGTGAAAATGGCGGTGTCCTCGATCCAGGGCAACGGCGCCGCCGACGGCAAGTCGAAGGACCTGGACATCACGGTGGTGGAAGGCGACGTGTTCGTGACGTTGAAATAAACGACGCGATTAAAAGCTGAGCCCGATCACCGTTCCGAAGAACCGCCCGCCCGCGTCGTAACGGTTGTCGAGGAGCGTCACTTTCGCGCTCGTGTACTTGAGGTTGAAGCCGATGTTGAGCGCGTCGGCGAGCGTCCAGTAAATGCCGCCGCCGATCCACACGCCCGCCCCGAAGTCGGAGTCGGACTGCGATGGCACGCCCGCCGCCGAATTCTTCAGCGACGCTGCCACGAAGGACGAACCCACGCCGATGAAGGGACGCATGGCGCGGTCCACACGAAAAATCTTTCGAACGCCGAGGTTGAACTCTGTCGTCGAGCCTTCGCGGGAAATGCCGTTCGCGGTGCCCTTGTCGCCGCTGTAATAAATGTCGAGCGCCGCGTTGAGCGGCCAATCTGGCTGGCGCGCGTCGAGCATGATCCCGAACGACGGTTGGCTGTCCACGGGCTCCCAGGGGTTCTGGTCCAGACGCTTCGCGCCCAGCACCACGTTAATGGCTCCGTCCCAGTCGGTGGCGTGAAGGGAGGGAAGAAAGGCGGACAGGACCAGGGCTACCGTCAAAAGTCTTTTCAGGAATTTGTTCATTCCCCATTTACGGGCGGGAAGCGAGGAAGTTTTGGCAGGGAAAAGGGCGAGGCGGCCGCAGCATTAACGCCGTAAATGGACTGAAATTCAAGGTTCCCAAAGGGGTTAAAAGTACCTAGATATGTGTGGCGAGTGAGGTCAAAACCACGCACACTTGAATGGTGAAAGTCCTTCAGAAATTAACACGCTTCAGCATTGTCCCAGCGCTCATGCTGGCACTGGTGGTATGCCAAGTGCCGGGACGCTTGTTTTTCTTGAGTCGCCTGTGGCAGGGCCTTCCCAGCGCGAACCTTTCGACCAGCCCAGAAAAAGACTTCGCGCTGCAGGCCATCCAGCCGGTCGTCGCTCCAGTTCTCAAGCTGGTCCACGACGAAGGTCCCGGCGCATCGTCACTTCTCCCGGTACGGGTTGCGCTGCGCCCCCTATTCGTTTCCCAGCTGTTGATGGAAACGCGCCAGCGCCCTCGTTTTACGCATTTCTGTCCCGATTTTCCCGCCGGCCTCTCTCCTCCGCTCTGATTCCTTCCTGATTCTCCGATCCGGGCCCGTCCCTTGCGACGGCGCCTCAACCGCTTCACTTCTTCGATCAGGAGATCACGCGCCCCGTCTGCCAATGCTCTATCTCATTCGACCATGATCCATCGGGACCAACATGACGATTCTCGCGCCGAGAACCATCGTTCGCCGCCTTTCCCGGGCCGGCGCTCTTTCCGGGGTCTTTCCGGTGAGGGGACTTCTGCGCGTCGTCGCCGTCTTTCTTCTGGCCCCAGGTCTCGCCAGCGCCGCCACCCGGACCATTTCTAACACGGGCGGAAATTGGAACGCTCTTGGATCCTGGGTGGAAGGCGCGGTGCCGACGTCGGCCGACGACGTGGTGGCGACGGCGACCTCGGGTAACCTCACCATCAACGTCGCGGCCGCCTGCCGTTCGTTCGATCTGACCGGCTACACGAAGATTGTCACGCACACCGCCGCCATCACTCTCTCCATCGGCGACGCAACCGCCGGCGCGGGGAGCAAGGCCCTCGTGTTCCCGGCGTCCGGGTGGACTTACACTCTGGGCAGCGTCACCACGTCCGCGATCACTTTCGTCACCACCTCCGCGACGGCGCAAACGGTCGATTTCGGCGGAAAGACACCGGGAAACGTGACCTTCAATGGGAGCGGCGCGAAGTGGAACGTTACGGGCGCCATGGGTGGAAGCGCGAACACCGTCACGCTCACCGCTGGGACAATTAACGTCAACCACGTGAGCGCGTTCGGCGGCGGAACGCTTACCATCGCCGGTGCCGTTACGCTCGACAACACGAGCGGCGGGGCCATTACGCTCACGGGCAACAACCCGCAGAACTGGAATTCCAACTTCACTTTCACCGGCGCGAATGACCTGAACCTCGGTACGGGCGCGGTGACGATGAATGCCACGCGGACCCTCACCATCAACGGCGGCGAGCTCGCGGTGGGCGGCGCCATTTCCGGCGCCGGCTTCGGCATCACGAAAGCCGGGAGCGGGTCACTAGCGCTGAGCGGAAACAGCGCCTACACAGGCGCCACCACGCTGAGCGCGGGAACGATCCGCGCCTCCGGAAGTGTGAACGCGCTGGGCACCGGCGCGGCCACGCTGGTGCTCAACGGAGGAACGCTGGAGCTGGCCAACGACACCGCGCTGAACTTCGCGCGGAACACGACCCTCGGTGGGACCGGAACCATCGTTTCCGACCGCGTCACGAACGGGGCGGGCATCACGCACACGCTGGGCACGCTCAGCATCGGCAACCGAACGCTGAACATCAGCGCCGGCGGAAATGTGACGAGCGGAACGGCGGCCGTGACGTTTGGCGCGACAACGTTCTCCGCCTCCACGCCGGTGTTCGACGTGGCGAGTGGCGCGCTCCTGACGCTGGGCGCGCTCACCGGCAATTTTAATTTCGTGAAGCAGAACACCGGTCAGCTGACGTTGGGGTCGGCCAGCACCCGCTCGGCAGGATCGTCGACCCTCTCCGACGGAACCCTCAAGCTGGGCGCGACGAGCGCGTTGGGAACGACGGCCACGACGCTGGTGCTCAACGGCGGAACGCTGGACCTTGCGGCCAGCACCACGGTGAACGCCTATCCGACGACCGTCGGCGGCGCCGTGACGATCCTCTCCGACCGCGCGACGAACGGGGCGGGCGTCACGCACACGCTGGGCACGCTCAGCATTGGCAACCGCACGCTCACCATCGATGGTGGCAGCAACGTGACGAGCGGGACGCCGGCCGTGAGTTTCGGCGTGACCACGATGTCCGCCTCGACGCCGGTCTTCGACGTGGCGAGCGGCGCGCTCCTGACGCTGGGCGCGATCACGGGCAATTTTAATTTTGTGAAGCAGAACACCGGCCAGTTGACGCTCGGCACGGCCAGCACGCGAGCGGGCGGCTCATCCACCCTCACTGACGGTATCCTGAAGCTGGGCGCGACGAGCGCACTGGGAACCACGGGCACGACGCTCGTTCTCAACGGCGGTACCCTCGATCTCGCCGCCAGCACGACGGTGAACGCCTACCCGACCACCGTCGGTGGCGCCGTCACAATTCTGTCCGACCGCGCCACCACGGGAGCGGGGGTGACCCACACACTGGGAACACTGAGCCTGGGCACCTTTACGGTCAGCGCGGCGCCCGGCAGTAACGTGACGAGCGGCACGGCGGGCATCACGTTCGGCGCGACGACGATGACGGGTGACCCCTCCTTCGACATTGCCACCGCCAGCCTCCTCACGCTGGGCGCGCTGAACGACGGGACGACGGCGCGAACGATTTCCAAATCGAACTCCGGAACCTTGACGGTGGCGACCGCGGCCTCGAGCCTCGTGACCGGCACGCAGGTGAACGTCACCGGCGGAACGATGAACTCCAATAACGCGACGTCGCTCGGCGCGCTGGCCGCGGTGGACGTGGCCGGCGGCACCACGTTCGGATCGGGCGCCACGCAGACCATCGGCGCGCTGACCAATTCCGGAACGGTCACGCTCGGCGCGACCACGCTGACCATTGGTGGCGCCAACAATCTGTCGTCCGCCTTCTCCGGCGCCATCAATGGAACCGGC
>JBBRXR010000037.1:0-8336 GCA_038238485.1 Elusimicrobiota bacterium
CACACGCGGGTGCAGCACCACTGGATATTTTCCCGTGGCCATGGGAGAACCCCCGAGCAAGCGCACCGCATCTTCCGCGGTCCGACGCACGATCTCGGCCAGACACAGATTTTTTCCGAGCCGGTGGCCTTCGAAGTCCCACGCGGCCTCGGTGATGTCGCCATCGACGGCAAGCAGTTCGAGCGAGAAGCTCGACGCCGTTCCCTCTCCCACCGCGTGCACGCCGCGGTTGTTCGAAACGCCCTGCCGGTAGCGCGCCTCCGAATAATTCAGGCGCACGACCTTTTTCAGACGCTTGTCCGTGGCGAGGGCGGCGGCCTCCAGCGAACGGAGCTCTTCCAGAATTTCATCCGACGGTCGCGATAGAACCGCCGCGTCCGTCGGGACGGGCGGCGGGTAGCTGAGGGGCGGCCAGGCCACGCCTCGATTCGCATCGGCGCCGGTAGAGCGGGCCGCTTCGATGGCGCGGACCGAGAGAGACTTGAGCGCTTCCACGCTCGGAACGGTGGTGGTCGCGATGCCTTGTCCGCCGGAAGCGATCACGCGCAGGCACGCGCCCCTCGAGGCGGACGCATTATTGAGGTTCGGGCGGCCCTCGCCCCATCCGATCGTGCGGCGTTCAGAGGCCTGGAGGGTCAGTTCCACGTCGACGCCTGCCGCCGGCGAAACGGCGGCCTGAAGCGTTTTCAGCTCCGCTGAGAACTCGTCGAGTGCGCTCATGGATGCTTGCTCTTCTCGAGGTACTCGCCGATCGAGCTGTTGCGAATGGGATGGTTGGGGTCGATGCGCAAAATAGAGTCGGCCGCTTTCGAGGCCTGGTCTTTCTGCCCCACCGCCCACCAGGCGGTGGCCAGGAGCTCCCAGGCTTCCACGTTCTTCGGGTCGGAGCGCACCAGTTCGCGGCAGCGGGTGATGACCCGGGAATAGTGACCCTCTTTCAAGTCTTCGTGGGCCTGCGTCATCATTTCGGCGGCGATCTTCGGCTTGATGGCTTGAACGTCGATCACGGCCTCGACGCCCGAAAACATCGCGATGATGCCGAGCACGGTGAGCAGGGCGGCCATACGCCGTCCCTGGAAAAGGACCACGTGGTCACTGAAGATCCGCCGGCGCATGAAATCATTGAGGGCATACACCAATTTCGCGCGATAGACGAACAACCAGGCCAGGAGGAGAGCCAAAAGACCGAGAAGAATCTTGAGAATCGGCATGTCTTGGCGTGAATAATAGGAAATTGGGCGGGCCTGCCCTTGAGCTATCTCCGCTCTGTCACGTGAACGCCACAGAAACCAGCTAAGTCTGGATGGAGTGTTAACGAAAAATTGCGTGGAAATGAAAAACCATTCCTTTTATAAGCGTCGGATGAAATCCCTAACCCGCGCTGCCATCGCCATGGCGGCGGTCTTGTCATTTCACTCCCTCGTTTCCGCCGACATCCCCGCGTTTTTGATTCTTCAGGACGGCTCGTTTTTCGATCAGGCCCGCGCCCTGGAAAACGTGGGCGCCCGGATTCACCAGCGGATTCCCCCGCACATTTTGATCGTCGACCTCCCCGATGGAACGAAGACCTCCTCGCTTCCCGGCGTGCGCGCCTCCTATTTATCTGCCGTTCCGGTCGCCAGCCTTGAGCCGCAGGGGCCGACGGCCGTGGCCGCGGCGATCCAGTGGAACCGGCGCATGCTCACCCAGACACGCACCGTCAATGGGATCAGTTCGATGGGCGCGATGCGACAGCTCGTGGCCGACCGGTCACTTCCGCCGCCGGCCAATGTTCGAATTTCTCCGCTTAACGGCCACCTCGTCTGCGAATGGGACGGGGTGGACGGGGCCATTTACTATGAGATCGAGGCCAACGGTTCGCGCCTGTTCGACGGCGGCGACGTGCGCACCCACAGCGTGAAGACGCGCGTGGAGATTGCGGTGCCCGACGGGGCCGACGAGATCAGCGTGCGCGTCCGTGCGATCGACCCCGGCACCGCCGCTCCCGACGACGACGTGGTGGGTCGCTGGTCCCAACCCGGCGTGACCAACGCGGGGCCACTTCCGTCGGATTCCGCGGCGGGCGCACCGCTGCTCACGTCTCCCGTGGAAGGTTTTCAGACGGAAGGCTTTACGCTGATTCTCGAATGGAGTCCCGGGGACGGACCCACGCGCGTGCAGGTGGCCCGCGACAACGATTTTAAGGACGTGGTTTTCGACGAGATCGTCACCGGCGGCGAGTACACCTGCCCAGGCCCCGCTCTGCGCGTCGGCGATCGCCTCAAATGGCGCGCGCAGTCGTGGAACGGCGAACGATCGGCGTGGACGAACCCACGCACCGCGCGCATCGGCGAGCCCCACCCGTCGAAAGTTGACGCCTTCGTGAACCCGGAGTCGCCGCAGTGAGGCGGTCGGTTCTTATCGCCGCCGCCTTTGGGCTCTTCTCCGCCGCCCGCGTGGGCGCCGAGATCACGGCCGTCGGCCTCGACAAAAAGGACTACACCTCGGATTTCATGATCGGCAATGTCGTCGTGTCCGTGATCTTTCCAGAATCCTCCGGCGGCGCGGATCCGAATATTGAGAACTGGACCCCCGAGCGCCAGACGCAGGCGCTCAGCAAGATCATGGCTGGCCTCGACTGGTGGACGCATCAGAACCCGCGCTCGCCCCTTAGCTTTACGGTCATCAGCCAGACGGTGCAGACCAAATACGAACCGATCACGCGCCCCTACTACGACGAGGCGCTGTGGATCCCTGACATCATGTCGAAGCTCGGCTACACCGGCTCGCGCTTCGGAGCGACGCGCGCGTACATCAACGACCTTCGCACGCAGTACCACGCCGACTGGGGTTACGTGATCTTCGTGTGTGACAGCCTCATCGACGCAAATGGAAAGTTTGCCGACGGCTACTTCGCCTACTCGTACCTGGGCGGCCCGTTCACGGTGATGACGTACGACAACAACGGCTACGGCATCTCGAACATGGACGTGGTTCTCGCCCACGAAACCGGACACATTTTCAACGCGCTCGACGAATACGCCGGCGCGAGCTCGCCCAACGATTACTCGCACGGCTATTTCCCGACGATGAACGGCAATCACCAGTACGCCACCACGGCTGATTCTCCGGAATCGATCATGCGGGGCGGCATCCGCTGGGGCCTCGATTCGTGGGCGAAGCTCATGATCGGCTGGCGTGACGCCGACAACAATGGACGCGACGACGTGGTGGACCGCGCGCCGGTGGTCAATTTCGCCAGCCAGCCATCAAGCCAGGCAGGCGTTTCCAATTTCAACGGCAGCGCACACGTGACCGTCCTTCCGCGGCAGGGCAACCCGAACGGCAACGGAATCACCGTCGACACGATATCGAAGGTGGAATACCGGCTGGGCAGCGGCGCCTGGGCGGAGGCCTCGGCGGTGGACGGCGGGTTCGACAGCGGCACGGAATCCTTCATTTTTAATCTGGGCGGCGGCGACGCCACCACGCAGGCCGTGAGCGCGCAGAACGTGGACGTTCGCGTGCTGACACAATTCACCATGACGGGGCCTGGAGGTGGTTCGGGCACGGGGTCGGCGGCCGCGCCGTCGAACCTGTCGGGCGCGCACCCCTTCCCGAACCCTTATAAGCCGAATTCCAGCATCGGACACACCAACGGCATCACCTTCAGCGGTCTCACGGTGGGCGCCCACGTCCAGATTTTCACTCCGAACGGCGACCGCGTGTACGACAAGAAGCTGGACCCCGCGATCAGCACCCTGCAATGGAACGCCGAGAACGACGACGGGAAAGTTCTCGCCAGCGGCGTCTACCTGTACCTCATCACCGATGACGCCGGAAACAAGAAAGACGGCAAACTCGCCATCGTTCGATAGAAACGCATTCATTTCTCAGCCAAAAATACGCACGCACCGTTTCGAGAGGGGACCGGTTTTGACACTTTATTTCTATAGGATTCTCCGTAACGCCTTCAGCAAGTCACTGCTTTGTCATCCGTCGCCGGTAGCCTGAGTACATGAACACGACTTGGACGGCATACGGACTGGCGGCGGCGCTCGCGACCCTGGCGGTCGTGCCCACGAAGGCGGCGGGCACCGCGGGTGCCCAGTTCCTCAAGGTGGCCGCCAGCGCCCGCGCGGTGGCCATGGGCAGCGCCACCTCCGCCACGTCGGACGACATTTCCTCCACGCAGGGCAACCCGGCCGGCCTCATCAACATCAAGGACCTTCAGTTCACCGCCAGCCACAATCAGGGCCTCGTCGACACGCAGCATCAGTTTGTCGCCGTCGGCTCTTCGTTCGGCGACAGCGCTGTCGCTCTTTCCGTCGTCCGGATGAGCTATGGAAGCATCGAGCGCTACACCGCCTCGGACGCACGCGACGGTTCGTTCAATGCCGGCTCGCTCGCCGGCGGCCTCACGGTGGCCAAGAAGCTGAACGATTCCGTTTCCGTCGGCGTGACCGCGAAGATGGTTCAGGAATCCATTGACGGTGCAACCGCGTCGACCTTCGCGGGCGACGTCGGACTGGCGATGAAGACGAACGGCTGGGAACTGGGCGCGGCCCTTCAGCACCTCGGCGGCGGGCTCAAGTTCGTCCAGGAAACCGCCGACCTTCCAACGACGGCGCGCGTCTCCGCCGCGCGTCATTTCCTCGATAACCATTTGATGCTGGCGGTGGAGGCGTCGAAGCCGCGCGACAACGGAGTGAGCCTGCATGGCGGCGCCGAATACCTCATGGGCTCGGTCGTTTCGTTTCGCGGCGGCTACACCGCCACGCCCGGCAATCAGGCCGAGCTGGGCGGCCTGGTGGGCCTCTCAGGCGGCTTGGGACTCGATCTGGGACGCTTTACCCTCGACTACGGCGTTCAGCCCTTTGGCGACCTTGGCCTCTCTCAGCGTGTTTCGGTTTCAGCCCACTTCGCCCGCCTCTAATTCCTTCCTGCTCCGAAAAATCCGGCCTTTCGCACCAAATCGGTACCTGACTTTCGATTTTTGTTTCGACATGCTTTCTCGAGACGTTTTCGCTGTGAAATCTTGGTGACACACTTGATTTCTCGACGGTACACCGCACACTTGGAACATGAAGTGCGCAGCAGAGTTCAGATTGGCCGTCGCGGCGATCCTCGCCAGCGTCCTCCTTTCCCCCCTTCAGGCCTCGTTTGAGCCGCTTCCTGTCGGTGGGCGCGCCGCCGGGATGGGCGAGGCCTATTCCGCGATCGCCGACGACGTCTATTCGCTCTATTACAACCCCGCCGGCACGCTTCAGATCAGCCGTCCGGAAATCGGGACCTATTACTCACAGCTTTATTCGGGTCTCACCGACAGCTCGCAGATCAGCCGTATGTTCCTGGGTTACGCGCAGCCGCTCGGCAAGTCAGGTCGCCACGCGATCGGCGCCAGCTATTCAGCCCTCGAGCTCTCCGGCCTCTATAAAGAAGAGTCGATTGGCTTAACGTACGGCAGCGAGCACAACCGGCTCTGGAATTACGGCGCGACGCTCAAGATGCTGAAGAAGAACATCGGCTCCGACGAGTATTCGCACAACGCGATCAACCCGATCACTGGTGCCAGCACCGGCCTTCCGGACCCGCTTCTCCAGAAAGGCACGTCAAAATCCGCTATCGGCCTCGACCTCGGCGCCCAGTACCGCCTTTCTCAGGCCTACGCCATCGGCCTCGTGGCGAGGAACGTCAACGGCCCCAACCTCGGAATTTCCGGCACCGACAAGGTGCCGTCGGTTTTGTCGGCGTCGATTGCCCGCCGGCTCCGCACGGGTTCCATCAACTTCGAAGCGACCAACTGGAAATCGGCGGGAAGCAACCTTCGCTTCGCTCTCGGCGGAGAGAAATGGTTTCACAGCGGCCTCGGACTTCGCGCCGGCGGCGCCTCAGCGTCACGCGGCTACCAGACGGTCTCGTTTGGCGCGTCGTACAAACTGGAATCCCTCCAGTTCGACTACGCCTTGATCTTCCCCTTGAGCGGCATCCAGGGCACGCTCGGCATCCAACAGGTGTCGCTGAGCGCGCGCTTCGGCAAGGCGCCGACCGATCCGATCGAGCAGCAACTCGTCACCGAGAAAGAGAAGCGTGTGAAGGCCGAAGCGGAGGCGCGCAATGCCACGGCCGAGCGCGACCGCCTTAAGAAAGAACTGATGTCGCTCACCGACAAGGGTCGCCCGGCGGACGCCGAGCGCGTCGCGGCCCAGAAGACCCAGACCGAAACCCATGCCGCCGAAGCGCGCAACGAGCGCGGCGCGCGGCGCACGCTCACCAACAGCTATACCGCCGCGCTGGGCGACTACAACACGAAGGTCTCCCAGGGCGCGGCGCTCCCCGAGAAACGCCGCCTCCTCGAGAAGATCCAGACCGATTATGCCGGCAAGGGCATCGACACCTCGACGCTCACCCGCGAGCTTCGCGGCCTCAAGGACGAAGAACTGAAGGCGAAGAAGGACTTTGACCTTTCGATGAGCTTCTACGCGCGGCTGGCGCAGCAGGGCGCGAGCGCAGAGGAGCGCCGCAGCATGCTTGAGCGCATCGTTCAGAAATACCGAGACGCCGGTATCGACGTGCGTTCGGCCGAAGACGAGCTGAAGAGGCTCAAGTGACGAAACATTGGGAACGCGTCCTGGCTTCAGCCGGCCTGTTCATCGCCGCCTTCGTCATGAACATCGCCCCTGCGTCGACGAGCTCCGGCTCTCAATCCCTCGGCGGCATCACGCTCGAAGAAGTCAAACCGCGCGTGATCACTCCCAACGGTGACGCGCTCAACGACGTCGTCTTTTTCCAATTTGATACCAGCGTGGCTGGCCTGCCGATCGAAGGCGACATCCGCGACATTCGCGGCGCGCGAGTGTCGGGCATGGAAATGAACGTCGCGGAAGACGCGCTCATCTGGGACGGGCGCGACGACAACGGCCGGACGTCGCCGTCGGGAATTTACATCTACTCGATCAAGATCGGTCAGAATCAGGCCACCGGAACCGTCGTTGTCGCCCGCTAAATGAAAACGGCGGCATTGGCCGTCCTGATCCTCCTTGGTCCCGCGCTCGTCCCCCTCCTGGCCGCCGCGTCCCTGTCCTCCGCTCCCCAACCGGTCATTTCCAGAATCATGGTGCGCGGCACGGACATCTTCGACCTGGACCTCAACCCAAAAATCCGACACTTCCCGTACTCGACCATCAATTTCCTGCACATCAAAACGCGCGAGGAAGTCATCCGGCAGGAGCTTCTGTTCAAGGCGGGCGATCGCTACGACCCCTTCCTGGTTGCCGAAACGGAACGCAACCTGCGCGCCCTCTCATTCATCCGCGCCGCGCGCGTCGCTAAGTTTCCCCAGCGCGACGGAACGGTTGCCCTCGTCATTCACGTCAACGACGCCTGGACGACCGAGCCGCAGGTGAACCTCGGCGGTATCAACAAGGTCGAGGAAACCCAGTTTGGATTTCGCGAGAAGAACCTGCTGGGATTCGGAAAAACGGTACAGTTCCTCTACTCCAAAGGAAAAAATTTCACCCGCCGAAATTACGAGTATAAGGATCCCCGCCTTTTCGGCTCGCGTTTCCAGCTGCAGGGCATCTTCACCAATGAAACCACGGGCAGCCTTCGCAGCGTCACCCTGGAGCATCCGTTTTATTCCGCCGACACCCGCTTCGCAACGCGCGGCTTCCATGAACGGTCGGTCTTCGATCTCGACGACATCGACAATAACCTGAAGGTCTCGAAATTCCAGCAGACCAAGGAAGTCAGCGAAGCGGCCGCCGGCGCGAAGATCGGCCACTCCCGAACGGTGGTGAGCCACCTCGGCCTGCGTTACCGCAGGGAGAATCGGTGGTACTCGTCCATCCCGGAAACCGTGGCGACGCGCGCCATTCCTGAAGACACGAAGGACCAGACCGTTTACCTCGACCTCGATACGGGCAAAAATAACTTTATCGAAATCACCCACCTGGAAAAAATGACGCGCGTGGAAGACCTGAACCTGGGCCCGGCCCTCAAGCTCTCGCCGGGTATTTCTCCCCGCAGCCTTAACAACCGGCCCGACTCCGCCGTGCTGGAAGGTTCGTTTGAAAAACGCGTTTTCGTTCATGAGACCGATCTTTTCCAGCAGCGTTTTGCCTACAAGGGACGCGACACGTTCCAGACAGGAGACAACGAGACCTTTGAAGTCGCCTTAAAATACTACCGCCGCCCGTCGGACTTTCACACCACGGTGCTGAACACGCGCATCAACTGGGGCAACGACCTCGATCCGGACAATCCTGTCAGGCTCGGCTCCGACAACGGTCTGCGCGCTTTCGAGAGCGATCGATTCATTGGATCCAAGTCCTTCGTGGTGAACCTGGAAGACCGGC
>JBBRXR010000038.1:0-8254 GCA_038238485.1 Elusimicrobiota bacterium
GAACGGGTCGTAGCCCCAGAAGCGACCGGAGGCGGACAGGAAAGCATGAGCGCGCAGCGCCCGGCCGTAGAACTGGGCGTAGTCCACATTCATGATGGGTTCGCCCGAGGCGAAATCGATGAGAGAAAACCACGACCACATCTTGATGGCGTGCAACGCAATGAGCGCGCGCGCCGCCCAGGCGAACGTCATCGAGTCATTCGCCATGGCAGTCAATCGAGCTCGACCCGACCGAAAGAGCTCGGCCAGCCGGAAGGCCCGCCTACTGGAGGTAGCCAAGGGATTTCAACGCTTCTTTCTGTTCACGCGTCATGACCTGCCGGCGCTTGGTTAACGGGGGAGCGGACGCCAGCGCGTCGCTTCTTTTTTCGAGGGCAGCCAACATTCGCCGCGTGACGGCGCGTTCCTCGCGAGAAATGTCCCGCAATTCCTTCGGATCGGCCTCCAGGTCGAACAGGTGAACCCGACGGCTCTGGAGATCAAAAATCAGATGATAGCGCCCATCGATGACCGACTCCTGTTGCGGGAGATGCTCCGAGGCGCTCGAAAAGATCATCCGGGAACGCAACCGGCCACCCGAGAGCGCGGCCTGGAAGCTTCGGCCACTCCAGGTATTTCTTGGCCCGGACAATCCGCATAGGTCTGCCAGTGTGGGGACGATGTCCATCAGGCTCATCGCGCCGGACACCCGGCGACCGCCATTTTTCCCGCCCGGAAGACGGATCATCAGAGGAACTCGCAATGCTTCGATGTTGAAGCTGTCCCCGTGCTCGAGCACCCCGTGGTCCATGAGCCCTTCGCCGTGATCGGAGACGATGATGAAGAGCGTATTCTCCATGGCGCCGCGATCGCGAAATTTACCAAGAAGATCCCCGACGATCTGGTCGGCGCGCTTAACGGCCGCCGCATAGGCCGCCCGCCAGTTGAGGAGGCTTGACGCCATTTCCGGATGACCGTGCCAGGTGGAGAGCGAGTACTCGTAGAGATGGGAGAGCTCCCCCTTGGTCATCGATCCATCGCGCGCTGCGCCCAACTGGATTTTCATTTCCTGAAAGTCCTTCTCGTCGAATTCATACGGGCCGTGCGCGTTCATCAGGTGGATATACAGAAAATACGGCGCGCTCACCGTCTGGCTGGAAATCCAGTTGTCGACGAGGTCGACGATACGCCTGGGTTCATGGAAGGATCGCTGATCAAACCGGAATGTGTCGAACCCCTGTGAATAGCCGAAGGGGTCTTTCAACCAGTCGTTGGAGATAAACGCTCCCGTGTGATAGCCCGCGTTCTTGAACATCTCCGCCAACGTCACCGCGTCCGCGGGAAGGACGTCCGACTCCACGATCGTACGCGGGTCGGGCGGCCATTGCACGTGGATAACGCCGTGAATCTCCGGCGGCACCGACGTGAACAGGGAGGCCACCGACGGCTTGGTCCAGGGCGCGGGGGCGATACAGCCGTCGAACGAAATCGACTCGGAGGCGAAGGCGTCGAGGTGGGGAGAAATGGGACTCGGGAATCCGTAGGAGCCGAGATGATCGGCGCGAAGCGTGTCGATGAGAATGAGGGCCACGTTCGGATGTTTTCGCGGCCCTCGGTCGGCGCATCCGAGGACCAGGATCAGGAAAAAAACCGCCACCGGCAAGACGAGGAGGGGTCGCGAATGGGCACGAGGCATCAAAACCAGTTTACTAGGCAAAAATCGTAATGTCACCGCCATGAACGCCCGGACGCCCGCACGCCTCATGATCGTCGCGGCCTGCGGCGCGATGGCCTGGTGTGCCCGCCACGCGCTCGACATCCATTCCCTCCTCATTTCGTGGGACCTGGAGGGCCATCTCCTCCGCGCCCGCCACGCCGCAACGACGCTGTCGCCACAACTCGCTTTCACCGCCTGGTTTCCGTACTGGCACGGCGGGTTCCCGCTGCCGGAGGTCTACCCCCCGCTGGCCACCTGGCTGCTCGGTATCTTCGTGGCGCTCGGCGTCGACGCGTTCGCGGCGCGCCTCATTCTCGTCGGCGCATGGATGGCCGTGGTCCCGTGTTCGTATTACTTCTTGCGCAGCTTCGAAGTCGACCGCGTTTTCGCCGCGGCCGCCGCGTGTCTCGCCGCGACCATCGACGCGAACTGGACGTTCGGCGCCCACGCCATCTTCACGCTTGGGCTCCTGCCCAACGCGCTCGGGTTTGTCTGCGCCATTCTTTGCCTTGGTTCAGTGCGGAAGCTGGCGGGCGGCTTCTCGTCGCCCACGGCCGTCGCGCGCACCGCGCTTCTCGGCGGGCTGACAATCCTCGCCCATCCCTTCGCCGCCGTCTGGGTGGCCATCGCCAGCGCGTGGCTCACCCTCACCCGGCGCTTTACCGACGAGAAGGGCGCTCTCTCCACGCGGCCTCTCCTCCTGGCCGGCTTGTGGGCCGTCGTGATCGGATCGTTTTACTGGCTCCCGTTTCTGGCCAACCGGCAAAACCTTCTGCCCACTGAGCCCTTCTTTCCCAAATCGATCGCCGACGGCTTCCGCACCATGGCGCTTCTCGACGGCATGGGCGGGCCCGTCGCCGCCCTCTTGGCCATCGCGGGCCTGGCGGCACTGTCGATTCCCGCGCAACGGCCGCGCCTGGTGTTCTTCAGCGGACTGCTGGCCATCGGATTCATCCTGAGCACGGGGATCCTCGCGCCCATCCTTCCGTTCTCAAACTTCTTCGGCCGAACGCAGTGGGCGCGCTTCGAAGGTTTTTACGGTTGGTCGGTTCTGATGCTGGTTGCCTTCGCGCTGGAAGCGGCGCGGCGCTGGATGGCCCCCGCGCGGCGCGCCGCGGCGCTGACCGCTTTCCTGATGGGCGTCACGCTCACGACCGCGGCCGTGGGGCTTTACCGTCAGAGAAAGGACCTCGCGTTCGTCACGCCCGCGTCGGTGGCGTCGCTGGACGCGATGGCGGGCGACCTCGGCCCTCGAGTCCATTCCGGCGATTTCATGCTGAGCGAAAACGCAGTGGAGATGGCCGACGTGCTCGGCTCACCTCATTTTCTCAACCAACGTTTGCCGCGCCTGAACCCAATCTTCTGGGACCAGGGAGGGAGCCTGCCCGAAGGGACGAACGCGGCGGAAAGGTTCTTCGCCGTCAGCCGTGATTTCTCCACGCTCGTTCCGGACGCGCGCGGCGACCTGGCCGACGGCGGCGTGCGGTTTCTGGTCACGGTGCGCCGGGAAAGCCGGGACGCGCTCGACCGTCTTCCGTGGCTCAAACGGTTGTGGTCCGATGAGCGGGTGAACGGACTGGCGCTCTTTGAAGTGGTCGGATTCGAGCGCCGTTTCGGGCTTCCCACCGACCTTTCGCCACGGGTTGACGAGGTGGATTTCACCGCGGCCTCCGGGTACCACGTGAGCTTCAACGGCCCGCAGCAATTGAGCTATCCGCTGACGACCGCGGTGGCGTTTCATCCGTGGCTCAAGGCGAACGCGGACGGCGTCCCGCTCGTCGCAGGCGAGGGAGACCTAAAACGCCTTGTCTTCTCAAGCGGTCCTGAATCCGCGTCCGAGCTTTTTATCTCCTATGAACCTCCTCGCTGGTTCGTGCCGTTTCGCCTGCTCGCCGTTTTCGCCTTCCTGCTGGCCGTCGTCATCGGCTGGCCTCGCCGCCGCGCCACCCTCGACATCTAATTCCATCGATTTGAGGCATTCTCGACGGAGAATCCTTGAAAGGGTCGCGCGTCCGGCTTACCCTTCTAGAACCTGTTATGCGCGCCTTAATCGATCTTGCTTCCAAGCCGTTGAGTTTTTCGTTCCTGCTGGCCATCGCCGTGGGAACCGCGCTTTACCAAACCGGCCGGCAGGCCGTGCCCTATGCCGACAGGGCCGCGCGCTCCGACCTCAACGCCCTTGCCTACAAAGTCGGCAACGCGTATCTCGTTCACGAATTGAAAGGCCGCGCCGATCCCGGTCATCAGGCGCTCGATGCGGCACTCGCCGAGGCGATCCTTCATCCGCGCGTGGCGGGCGCCGTCGTGCGCAATGAACGGGGCGACGTGGTGGCGCAGGCGCGCGAAACCCAGTCGCCGCTGTTCCGCGCGGGCGAAATTATCCTTCCGATTTCAGACGGAAAGAACCATCACATCGGCACCGTCTCGTTCGATCTTGTGGGCCGGCCGACAGCCGACGTTTCGCTCAAGCGCGAGGTCGCGATCCTCCCGTTCCTCGCCGCCGGGCTCGCGTTCTTCTGCAGCTTCGCGCTCCTCCGCCGACGTGACGGGTTTCTTCCAAGCTTGATCACGGCCATCCGCAAGGTGAGCGGAGGCCAACTGGATGTCTCGCTTTCGGTTCCTCGCGACGACGAGCTGGCCGCGGTCGCGCGCGCTTTTAACACGATGGTCGAAGGACTTCAGGAGCGCGACCGCATGCGCTACTCCCTCGGCCGCGTGATGGACCCGAAGATCGCCGAGATCCTCATCAAGGAGAATCCGAAGGTCGGCGGCCTGCGACGGCAGGCCACCATTCTTTTCTGCGATATCCGTAACTACACGACGCTCTGCGAAGAGCTCACCCCCGACGAACTCCAGCTCTTCCTCAACGAATATTGGAAGGACACCGTTGAGATCATCATGGAGCAGGAAGGAACCATCGACAAATTTCACGGCGACGGCGTTTGCGTGGTGTTCGGCGCGCCGACGCTCCATGAAGACGACGCCGTGCGCGCCGTTCGAACGGCCTGGCGCCTGGTCAGCAACGTGGGGCGGCTCAACAAGCGGCGGGAAGCGCAGCGGAAGATGCCCATTCAGATCGGCGTGGCGATCCACACGGGCGAGGTGATCGCGGGACACATCGGATCAGAGCGGCGGATGGACTACACCGTGGTCGGCGACGTGGTGAACGTGGCCGCGCGCATTGAAGAGTTGAACAAGAAGTTCGGAACCCAGATTTTGATCAGCGACGACGTGTATGAAAAAGTGGAAGCGAACGTGCGGGTGAAGACGCTGACATTGGCCCATCTCCGGGGCCACAAGCGCCCCATTCTGGTGCACGCGGTGCGCGAATTTTCAGAGGTGATTGAGGCGGAAGCGACTCCGCCGCAAGTCCGGACCGAGGAAGCCGCTTAAAAGTTACTGCAGGGCGGCGAGGATGGACTTGTTGTTGGGGTGCTTCTTGAGGAGATCGGTCAGGGCCTGAGCCGCTTCGACGTCTCCCATGCTCGCCAGGGCGGCGCGCAGAATACGGGACGCTTTCAATTCTTCGGGCGTCATCAAAATTTCTTCCTTCCGCGTTCCCGATTCCCGGATGTTGATGGCCGGGAAAATCCGTCGGTCCGACACCTCGCGCGACAACACCAGTTCCATGTTGCCCGTGCCCTTGAACTCCTGGAAGATCACGTCGTCCATGCGGCTTCCCGTTTGGACGAGGATCGTGGCGAGGATGCCCAGAGAACCCGCGTTCTCGATGTTACGGGCGGTTCCAAAAATTTTGCGGGGGATCAGAAGCCCCTGCGCATCGACGCCGCCCGACATGGTGCGGCCGCCGCCGCGAACGGCGCTGTTGTGCACGCGCGCGAGACGGGTGAGCGAATCGATGAGGACCATCACGTGATGGCCCGCGCCTGCCTCTTCCACGGCCTTCTTCATGAGGGTGTCGGCCACGCGAATGTGGTTCTCGTACGGCTGGTCGGAAGACGAGTAGAAAACTTCAGCCTTCACGCTACGGCGGAAATCGGTGACCTCTTCGGGGCGTTCGTCCACCAACAGGACGTACACCTTCATGTCCGGTTCGGCGTTCGAGATTGCCTGGGTCATGTGCTTGAGGAAAGTGGTTTTACCGGACTTCGGCGGAGAAACGATCAGGCCGCGCTGACCGCGCCCGATGGGACAGAGGAGGTCGACCGCGCGCATGGTGGGTTCAGCCAGGCCCTTTTCAAGGTAGATGCGCGGGGCCGGGTCAATCGACGTACCGTCGAAAAACTTCAGCTCCGCCTCACTACGTTGGGGCGGCTGCGGGGAACGCTGCTGCTGCGGGCGTTGAAACTGCCCGGGCTGGCGGCGTTGGTTGCGCTCATTGCGCTGCTTATTGTTCCAGGGACGAAATCTCATTTAGGGGGGAGTGAAGCGTGAAGTACTGTAGCAAAAAGCTACTTCTCCGTCGACCATTCTGAGCTTTTTGCCAGGACCCAGACGCCCAGGGAAAGGAAGAGGATAAAGAAGAGCCCCCCGGCGATGAGGGTGCCCTTGATGTCCTGATCTCCCTGGTGGAAAACGATGATCGGTACCGTCGGGCCGCCCGCTTCTTCCAGATAGGCGGCGCTCAGCGTGTAGACCCCCGCCCGGGGGGCGACGAAGTTGAAAATCGGCATCCCCTGCATTCCCATCCGGTTGAAGAATTGCCCGGTGTTATTCATGAGAACCGGGATTTCCTGAAAATCACCCTTCGACATCACGCGGACATCGAGCTTGGAAAGGGCCTGAACGGGGAGGGGGGCGGTGCCCCGGTGCTGGTAAAGCCCCACGTAGGCGCCCGCCTTGTCGAGCGTCAGCTCGTGGAAACCGGGCACGCGGATGACTCGGAAGCGGGCGGCGCTACCGAACCCTTCCCAAAGGGACATGCCCAGCATCACGATCGCGAGCACGATGAAGGCCGTGCCCGTCCCCACGATGGCGTTCCGGCTGATGGTTGGGGTTTGCCGGATTTTTTTGAACGATGGGTCCATTTTCACCATATCAGTCCCACATCCCATAGAAGTTTCGCGGCCACGCGTGCTTCTTCAGTTCGGCCAGCATGTTGGAGGAAAGCGGCGCGGAGCCAGAGGCGGCGGTGTTTGAAGCCACGTGATGGGCACGACGCATGCCGGGGATCGTGGCGGAAACGTCAGGGTGCGCGAGGATGAACCTGAGCGCGAGCTCGGGCATTGTTTTCACCTCTCCATTCAGCAGGCCCTTGAGCTTGTCCGCGCGTTCCACGGTCTTCTTCAGGTTGTCCCCCTTGAAATACGTGCCGCGGAAATCCCCTTTCTCGAACGTCGTATCAAGCGTCAGCGTGCCGGTAAGCCCGCCTTCGTCGAACGGAACGCGCGCGATCACGGCCACGTTGTGCTTCCGGCAGGCCGGAAACAGTTTTACCGCCGGACTCTGATCGAAAATGTTGAAGATCACCTGCACGCTGTCGACCAGCCCGGAGGCCACGAGCTCGAGCGCCGATTCGGGCTGATGATCGTTGATCGACACGCCGAACGCGCGGATCTTTCCTTCGGCCTTGAGTTTAGACACGGCCTCCTTCCATTCGTCGTCTCGCAGCCAGGCATCGGTCCACACGTGGAACTGCGTCAGGTCGATCGTGTCCCGCTTCAGGTTTTTGAGACTGCGCTCGGTGCAGGAGCGGATCCAATCGGTGGGGAAGGCCTCGCTGAGCGGTGTCGTGGCCTTCGGGGGCCACTCTTGGTTCTTGGGCGGTATTTTGGTCGCGATAATCGCGGGCTTTCCCGCCAACGCCTCGGCGATCAGTCGCTCGCTGTGGCCATCGCCGTACACGTAGGCCGTATCGAAAAAATTCACGCCGGCGTCCCAGGCGGCGCGCAGCGAGGTGACCGATTCCGCGTCATCGGTCTTTCCCCACCAGGCCGCGCCAATACCCCAGGCGCCATAGCCGATCTCGGACACTTTCCATCCTGTCCGGCCGAAAACGCGCGTTTTCATTTCGCGACGTTAACAGTTCGCGGGCTCATTCCCAAAGCCCCGCAAAAGGCAGAAGCTGATAAAGGAGACAGAACATGAGGGCCGTGCCGACGGGAATGGAAAAGTTGTCGTCGACTGGCAACGGCAGGGCTTCGATCACCGTGGCGGTGAACGCGCCCAGGAAAACGCCGGGCCATCCGTAGTAAGGGGCGATGACCATCTGTCCGATGAACAGGCACGCCACGTAGCATGCACCGCTACCGGACATTCGCTTGGCTGAACCGAACCAGCTCGGCCCCCCGACACGCATGCCCACGAGGCTGGCGACGGCGTCTCCAAGGATAAGGTAGAGAATGCATGCCGCCGCGAGCGGCATCGGAGCGATGAGGGCGGCGGTGAGCCCGACGCCCGCGAGCATCCACGGAACGCCAGAGAGGTGGTGTCCCTCTTTTTTCCGGAGGATTCCGCCGGAAACGCGGATGAACCATTCGCCCACACGGGGATTCTGAAGCCGCACGGTCTCGAGGACGAGCACGACCGCCAACGCCACACCAAGAATGCCGACGTAGAGGCGGCGGGGCAGATATATAATTCCGACCACGTACAGGA
>JBBRXR010000039.1:0-8250 GCA_038238485.1 Elusimicrobiota bacterium
CAGAAGATGGCGGTGATGGTCGTCAAAGGTCACGCGACTTTCATCACCATCGAAGCCCGGGGCCCTGGAGATCTCGCAACCAAGCCAACTTACGGCAAGCTGGTCACGGTGATCGTCGACTCAGACGATAACGACACGGCCACCGTTACCGTTCGTCCGATAACTCCTTAAGCCGGGCGATCTCTGACGAGGATTCCGGCGCCGATGGTGAGGTATCCGCCCAGAATCAGGAAAGGAGAGAGCTGGCTGGCGAAGTTCTGGCCGCGCGGGTCGGTGAAGCAGAGCACGATGTAGCCCAACACGGCGATGCCCACGCCCGTGCCGATGACTTTCCATCCGCTTTTCGAAATAATGGGGGGACGGGCGCCCTCGCCGTCGGCTTTCGCCTTCTCTTCCCCCCGCCTCTTCTCTTTCTTCCCCATGTCCCCCCGCTCCGCCGCTGTCAGGACTTCTTCTTCTGGCACTGCGGACAGCGCCCGAAAACCTCGTGACGATGAAAAACGGGAAGAAATCCCAGGTCGCGGCACTTCTTCTCCTGGATTTTCTCGATCTGCGGCCACTGGACTTCGCGGATGGCGCCGCACTCCACGCAGATCAGGTGGTCGTGGTGTGGCCGTTCGTACTTCACTTCGTACCGCGGCTTGCCGTTGAGGGAAGTGACGCGATCCACGATCTTGCACTCTTCGAGCATCTTGAGCGCGCGGAAGACGGTAACGCGGCCGATGCCCTTGCCGCGCAGCGATTCATAGATCTCGTCCATGCCGACGTGGTGCTTCGCCTTGAGCAGGTAATCCAAGATCAGGCTGCGCTGTTGCGTCATGCGCATGCCCTTCTCCTGGTGGTATTCCTGGAACAGCTCGCGGATGCGGTCCGAGTAGCCGTGCCGGCCCGCCATCCACGTCGGGAAATAAACGAGCTCTTCGGGGTCGGTGCGTTCGGGGGCCATGTCGGGATTATATTAGATGGCCTGAAGGGGTGCCGCTTCTCAGCGTCAAAAAAGGAAAACGGGCGTGCCCACGCGGGTGCCGTAGCCCGGCCCCACGGACATCACCCCGTTGACGTTCGCGAAGGCCAGCGCGATCGCCACGCCCACGATCGCATGTGCGAGCGCGAGCGGAACGAGGTGCCGGTGTCGACGGAAAATCGACGTGAAAGCAACGCCGGCCCCGAACGTGACGATCATCAGCACGGGGTTTGGCAGATGGGCCATCGCGAACAGGAACCCATTGACCCACGGCAGCAAGGACTCATGACCGGCCATCACCTCTTCGAGACGATTGTTCACGAAGCCGAGCAGCGCATACTCCTGGGCGAACCCCCACACCGGGTATCCGGCCAGCGACCACGCCAGGTCCCACGGCCAGTAGAAGCGATGCTTCAGCGCCACGAACGCGAGCGGCACGGCGACGGGTAGGACAATGAGCATCGCCCACGTGAGGCAGGGAATGAATTGCGACGGCGCGAAGCCGATGCGCGCGGCCGAATCTCCGTGGAGAAAATTGGATCCGACGCAGATCGCGACAATGAGCAGCGCCACGATCAGAATCGTCGGACGAATACGATCGCCGAACCAGATGGTCGCCATGGCGACCGCGTAGAATGCCGCCACCTCGGCCGCCGACACCCAACGCGGCCAGGTCCTCACCTGAGCCACAGCTCGAGCTGGTGGCACACCCAGCCGCCCAACACGCCCACGTAGGTGCCGCACAGAACGCCGGAGACGGCCATTAGAACGCCGATCGACGAAGTGCCGGGCCGATACGCCTCGGCGACGATCGGCGCGCTCACGGCGCCGCCCACGTTCGCCTGGCTGGCGGTCGTCAGAAGGAAAAGAGGAAGCCGGAACGCGCGGCCGATCACGAGCGAGAGCACCCCGTGCACGACGAGGACCACCGCGCCGAACGCGAGATACACGGGCGCCGCCGCGGCCGCTTCAATGCGGGTCTTCGCGCCGATGGCCGCTAAAACGACGTACAACGCCCAACGGCCAACGTGGGAAGCGCCCAGCCGCTCTACCCTTCGAACGGGCGTTAACGCGGCTCCCATCGCCACCAGCGTCGCCAGAAGCAGTGCCCAGCCGCCGGCCGGAATGATCGGCATCAGAGACGCGGCGACGCGTCCGCCTGCCGCGCAGAGGGCAGCCGCGACCAGGCCCACGGCCACCGGGATCAATGTCTTCACGGAGAGGCGCGAGCCCTCCCGTTGAAATTCCGGAGAGCCGGCGTCGTCGCCCGCCGCGTCGCGGTCGAATTTCTTCTGCAGGGCCGGGCCGATCAAAAGCAGCGCGAGCCAGGCGTAGGACAAAATCGTGTCCACGATCACAAGCGGCGCGAAGTCGCTGTCGGGCATCGCGAGGATTTCCTTCACCGCGATCATGTTCGCGCTTCCCCCCACCCACGTTCCGAGCAAGGCGCCCGCGCCGCGCCACGCGCCTGCGGGAAGCGCATGACGGAACACGACAAACGCCCCGACCATCGCCACAAACATCGTGCCTGCGGCCAGCGCCATCGCGGCCGACGCGCGCGCGCCAAGGCGGAACAGAAGCGTGATCGGCGTACCGACGAGCATCAGGAAAATCGCCATGGGAAGGACATAGGTGGAAACGAATACGTATGTCGGCGACGCGGCGGGAAGAACACCGGTGATGCCGCCGATGATGGAAAGGAAATAAATCCAGAACGGTTCCGGCGCGTAGCGC
This sequence comes from Elusimicrobiota bacterium, assembly GCA_038238485.1. GTDB lineage: Bacteria > Elusimicrobiota > Elusimicrobia > F11 > F11 > JBBRXR01. Next base: position 2,699 of record JBBRXR010000039.1, read on the forward strand.
CCGATGCGATCGCCCATCGGCAGCGTGAAGAACCATTCGACGAAAAAGACCAGGCCGACGAGGACGGCGGCCAGGAGAACGGCGGACATGATCAGGCGGTCCGCACTTTCCGTTTCCAGAGGTAATACACCGGGATGCCGACGATGAAGATGCCGATCCCGATCGGGCCGTAGATGCCGCGCTGAAGAATTTTCACGTAGAGCATGCCGAACGACACGAGCACGTAGAGCGCGGGCACGACGGGATAGCCCAGGCAGCGGTACGGGCGCGGCTGGTCGGGACGCTTCCAGCGGAAGACGAAAAGCGAGATCACCGTCATCGTGCCGATGATGACGAGTGGCACCGAGACGAACGAAAGCATCTTGTCGAAGTCGCCGATCACGAGGATGAGAAAGCAGGCCCAGATCCCTTCGAACCAGATCGCGCCACTCGGCGTGCCGTGCTTCTCATGCACGACGCCCGCGAACTTAAAGAACAGCCCATCGCGACCCATCGCAAACGGCGTGCGCGGGTTGGTCAACAACGTCGCGCTCAGACACCCGAGCACGGACGTCGCCACCAGCATCTGGATCAGGCGAGCGGTGCCGGGGCCGAACAGGTTCGCGGCGGCCTGGTGCGCCACCGTGTCAGAACCGAGGAGCTGCGGCAGCGGCACGGCGTAGAGATACACGGCGTTCATGAGCATGTAGATCGCCGTGGTGATGAGCGTTCCGAAAATCATGGAGAGCGGAATGAGGCGCCCGGGGTTTTTCACTTCCTCGGCGACGATCACGGTGGAATTCCAGCCGGAATAGGTGAAAGCCATCGGCACGAGCGCCGCGAGGATGGCGCCGAGCGCCCCCGTCGAGTTTCCGGAGAAGAACGGATGGAACGCGCCCGCGTTGCCCTTGCCAAGGAAGAAGCCAAGGCCGACGAGAAGCGTCATCGCCACGATCTTGAGCGAGGTGATGGCGTCCATGATACCCGCGCCGAGCTTGAGGTCACGCGCATTCAGGAACGTGAGCACCAGGATCACGGCGATCGAGAAGAGTTTGGACGTCCAGCTTCCGCCGACGATGCCGAGATACTCTCCGAAGCCGATCGCGAGGAGCGCGATCGTCCCGGCCGTGGTCACGAGCGAATAGGCCCATCCGTAAAGGAACGCGAGCAGGTCGCCGTAGGCTTCCTTGAGGAAGACGTAATTGCCGCCCGCGCGCGGAAACATGGCGCCAAGCTCGGCATAGGTCAGCGCGCCGGCCATCGTCATCAGGCCGCCAATCATCCACGCGGTCAGCACCCAGCCTGCGGACGGAAGGCCCTTCGCGATTTCGCCGGGCGTCGTGAAGATGCCGACGCCGATGATGTTGCCGATCACGAGCAGCGTGCAGGTGACCAACCCGAGTTCCCGCTTCAGTTCCCGGGTCATTTCGCCTCGAACAAGGTTCCGAAGTAGATCACGCGTTCCCCCACGGTTTCGCCATTGGAAATGTCGCTCAGCTTGCGGCCGAATCTTTCTTCAGCGGTGATTTCATGCACGGGCTGTCCGCTCTGCGGCGCCTCGATGATCCTGCCTTCGCCGGCGTAGAAGGCCACGTGCGTGACGCGGTCGGGCCGGTCGGCCCGCGCGGAGAAAACGAGATCACCCGGCATGAGAGCGTTGGACTCAACGCGGTGCGCGCGCATGAACTGCTCGTGCGCGTCGCGCGGCACGATGATGCCGATCTGAAGAAACGACCAGTTCACCAGGCCCGAGCAGTCCACGCCCGTCACGGTCTTGCGGTCGCCGTCGCTGTGCAGCGAGCGGCCGCCCCACAGATACGCTTCACCAAGATGAAGGCGTGCCTGCGCCAGCACGGCGAGGCGCAACGCGGGCGTCGGGCGCGCGTCGGGCGAGATCTGAATTTCCTTCGCGGCGTCAGCGGTTAAAAGAGATTCCTCAATCCAGCCGGGATAACCTTCCCAGACGTTGTTGTGCGTGTACTCGGGCTGGCGCGGACACTCGACGCGCACCCAGCCGGACCGCCTTTCCTTCACGATCACGGGCTCGCCCTGGAGAACCTGCGTCTCCTGATCAGGGTCCTGAACGTACCGGCCGATGTGCAGGGTCTGTCGCGCGCGGACGTCGGCGACGGGAGCCGCCACGAACATCCGGCTGGGAAGAGAAGAGGTGAGGGGCGCCGAAGCGCAGCCCGAGATGAGCGCGAGCGCGGCGAGCGAGGGCGCGCGCTTCACTCGTCTCCCTTGATCACGAGATCGCGAAGCGCGGCCGCGACGACATCGGCGAGGCGCTTCTGATTTTTGGATGAGAGGAGAAGTTCTTCCTGCTCGGGCAGAACGAGAAATCCCATCTCGAGCAGGACCGACGGCATCGTGGGCGTTCGGCACACCGCGAGGTTCGAGCGCCACAAGCCGGCGTCCTTGATCCCCGTCGCGGCGCCGTACGCCTTGTGCAGCACGGCGGCGAATGGCTGGCTCTGCGGATGGAAGTAATGGACGCTGTAGCCTTCGTTTTCGCGCGGATCCGTTCCTTCGGATACCGCGTCGCAATGCAGGCTGAGATAAAACTGGGCCTTCGCTTTCCACGCCGCGACCACGCGGTCGGAAAGAGTCAATTCGCGGGTGCCGTCCTGGATCATGACGACTTCGGCGCCGCGGCGCTCGAGTTCGGCCTTCACCATTTTCGCCGCGGCGAGATTCACCGACGCTTCCGTGTTTCCCCACGGGCCGATCGTGCCGAAGCTCTGCACCGAATGTCCGGCATCGACGGCGACTTTCAGCCCGTGGAGCGAGGGCACCTTCGGGTTGGCCGGATTGCTCACGATCTGAGGTTTGTGGCGGATCTCGAGGATAAGTGAATTGTTTTCGTAGCGGACGTCGTAGCCCCAGCCGAGCTTCTGGCGCATGCGAATGTCGAGGGTGAAGGATTCCGGATCCGTCTGGAACCACGTGATCTCGCGCACGGCCGATTCGTCGCTCGCGTAACGGATGCGGTCGGTGTCGGCGGTGACGCCGTAAAGCGTGAGGCGGAGCACATGCGGCTCGAGCGTCTGTTCGATGCGGTGAAGGTGGCGGTGCTGCAGCGGGATCTCCACGAACGTCGACGTGCCATTCGTCCACACGCGGATGTTCCGCGAGATGCTGCGGGGAAGCGGCGTTCCCGACGGAAGGTCGATGAGCGCCGACCTCTTCACCCATCCCTCGTTGGTGGCGCCGACAGCGATGCGCACGAAATCGCCGGACTCGCCGGTCACTTCAAAGCGCACGCCCGAAAGCGCGAACAGGTTGTAGCCGAGGTCGCTGTCGGGCCCCGTCAGCAGGATCGCATCTTCCTTGAGCTCGACGATGCGCGGCGTCTCGCGGCGTTGGACGATGATTTCCGTCCCTGCTTTCTGCGATAGCTTTTTGCCGTCCTTGCGCTTGAGCATGAACGTGACGTCGGCCTTGTCGAACTTGTCGCCCGGCTTCACGAGGTAATAACCGCGGTAAACCCCGGCGGCCCGGCCCGACTGCTCTTCCATGGGGATGTCGGGTCCGCCACCGGAAAATTTGAACTTGGCCGTTCCACCGGGAGCGCCCTGGAACGCGAGCTCAATAGTATCGCCGGGGCGAACGACCTGACGGCCTTTGGGCGACGCGGTCAGGATGTCCTTGAAGTCATCGGCCATCGGCGCGGCGTCGGCGGCGACGTTGATGTAGCGGATCACGGTGGTCGACGAGATGCCGTCGTCGGCGATCGCTTCAATTTTAAATCGGCCGGCTTCGAGCGGGATCATCGCCAGGAAACCGCCGTTCGTGTACGGCTTCACCGGCAGGCCATTGATGGTGAGCGTCGCCGTCGCCGGCAGGACGCTTCCGAAGACGAAGGATTGTTTCACGGCGGGAATCGCCGCGTTTTCGTAAGGCTGGACCAGCCGGAGGAACGGCTCGGCGGCGGCGAGCGATACCAGAAACGAGGCGGCGATAAAGAGTGAAACGGCGGAGAAGGTCTTTCGCATCGGGCTGATATTAGCTTGTTAGAAGGCGGGGCCAACCGTGATGTACCACGTGTCGCGGCCCGTCGCGGTCTGCTTGGCCCAGAGAACCGTGAGGTCCAGCTTGTAGGTCTGGAGGATGAACGTCGGCCAGGAAATTCCCGCGCCCGCGGAGTTGTCGAGTTCACGCGGCTTGAAGGCGTCCCGCTCGCCGGGCGTGTCCCATCCGTAGCCAACGTCGTCGAAAGCGATCAGGTAGGCGGCTTTGAAGAAGAAATCGGGGAAAAGAAATTTCGTGCGCGCGTTCAGGTAAGCGATGCGCAGCCGCAGTTCACCGCTGCCGTAGACCGCGTTCTGTTTCTTGTTCGACTCGGTGTCGGAGAAACCACGCAGGCGGTCAACGCCGCCCAGCCGGAACACCTGGGGTTCCTCACCCACGCTGCGGCCGTAGAACAGCCGCGAGGCGAATGTGCTTTCGCGCGGAAGCGGGATATATTGCACGCCCTGAACCGCGCCGGACTTGTACGACTGGTTTCCCCCCACGCTTTTGCCGCCCTGCTGATACACGAAGCTCAAGCGCTGTCCACGGACCGGGATGAGATAGCGGCCGGTGACCGTGTCGTAGGAAAAGCCGAGCGAATAGAAGCGGTCCTGAAAATCTTCATTGATCTCGGTGTCGTCGAGAAAACGGTCCTGGCGGCTGGTCGCGCCCACGCCCATCAGCACCGAGTTCACGCGCGAAAGCGGGTAGTCGACGATGAACAAGCCGTTGAGCTCGCGACGCTGTTCCTGTTGATCGAAGTCGTGGTAGTACCGCTGGGCCGTGCCGCCCACGGTGATACGCGGGCGAAAACCGGCGTAGGTGTAGAAGGTAGAGACGTCATAAAAATCGGCGCCCGACGCGTACTGCGCCTGCTGCTGAAGCGTGTGATTACCAAGCATGTCCGAGTACTGCCAGAGCGCGACGGCGGCAAAACCGCTCTGCGTAGAATAGAGAAAGAAAGGCAGGAACAGATCGGTGGAGCCGTGGAAACGGTACGGCTTCGCCGGACTGCGCAGCAGCGGCGAACCGTTGGCCGCGGGCCATTCCGACGGAGAGAACGTGTTCACGGCGGAAGCGACCTGCGGTTCCCCATCATCGAGCGGAGTGTCTTTCTCCACGACCGGCAACGGAGCCGGCGGCGGCTCGCGAAGGTCCCAGTTCCCCTCGTAGACGTGCCGCTCGCCTGTATCGAAACCCACGAAGAAGAGTTTGCCGAGCGCCGCGTTGTAGCGCGGGGAAAACGCGCCGCCCGTGAGGCGCGTCATCTGCTCTGGCTTCTCCGCCCCGGGCGCGAGCCGAAAAATTTCCGAGCCGAGACGGCCATTGTCGTCGGTGTTGCGGATGAAGACAAGGCTGCCGTCGGCAAGCGGCTCCGGTTCGGTCTCGCGTCCGGCCAGAGAGGTGACGTGCGTCAGCGCGCCTGAAGAGAGATCGAGAGAGAAAATGTCGCGGCCCGCCGGGTCGCCGTCCACGCTCAGCATCTCGCCGGAGTAGAATACGCGCTGTCCGTCGGGAGAGAACGACGGATCGGACTCATGCTGCGGCGTGTTGGTGAGCCG
>JBBRXR010000040.1:0-8218 GCA_038238485.1 Elusimicrobiota bacterium
GGGCCCTTAGCTCAGTGGTTAGAGCGGTCCGCTCATAACGGATTGGTCGGTGGTTCAATTCCACCAGGGCCCAAGTTTTCCTCCTCCTCCTCCCACCTTTGAATTGCCCGCTGGAAAGACTAGAATGCTTCCCAGCCGGGCAGTTAGCTCAGCGGTAGAGCACCGTCCTCACACGACGGGGGTCGCAGGTTCAAGCCCTGCACTGCCCACCCTCTTTTCCAGTCGACACGGAGCCCAAACATGATGGAGCAGTTGTCCTCTCTGATTGAGTTGCAAAAACACGACAACGCCGTCGATGAGCTTCAGGCGAAAGTGACCGCCTTCGAACCCCTCATTGCCAGAAAGAACGCCGAGCTCGACTCCCTCCGAACCACCCTCAAGACCGCCAAGGAAAGCCTCACCGCCAACAACCTGAAGAAGAAGAAGCTGGAGGGCGAAGCGGAAGAGCAGCAGAAGCTCGTCCAGAAGCACAACGCCGAATTGAACTCCCTCAAGAGCAACGATGCCTACAAAGCGATGCTCTCCGAAATCCAGAACGCGAAGAAAGCCGTCATCGACATCGAAGACCAGGTCCTCGTCGTGATGGAAGCCATCGAGGCGAACGATCAAAAATTTAAAGAAGCCGAGCGGAAGTTCAAGTCCGACGAAGCGACGCTCAAGTCCGACGTCCAGCGCCTCGAGTCTGAAAAGGCCGCCGCGGCCGCGACGACCGCCGCGCGCAAGGCCGAGCGCGACGCGTTCGCGCAGACGCTTCCGGTCGCTTCAATCACGCAATACGAGACCGTTCGCAGGCGCGGCGGTGAGGCCATCGTGCCGATGATCAACAATTCCTGCGGCGGTTGTCACCTGTCGCTGACCCAGAACAAGATCAACGAAGTCAAGAAAGCGAAGACCGCTGTGTACTGCGAGGTCTGCAGCCGGATTATTTATAACCCCGCTCCCGCCGAGGCTCCGGCCGCCGCTCCCGCGGCGCCGGCGCCCACAGCCGCCTCCTGATCGACGATAAATCCGACGCCTGACGCGCGCTGAACGCGCGCAAAATCCTTCAGAAATTTGAAAGCCGCCGACCGATTTTTCGGTCGGCGGCTTTTTCATTTGACACTCATGGTTCGGGGTACTAAACTCCGTGGCGGTTGGTGGTGCGAAGTGGTGAACTGTGGCTGAAAAGGGAGACCTCGACTTTGTTTCTTGGGACGTACGAACACGCGATCGATCCGAAAGGCCGTCTCTTCATCCCCGCGAAGCTTCGCGAGGCGGGAGCGCCATCACCGTCATTCGTCCTCACGCGAGGACTCGAGGAGTGTCTCTATATTTATGAACGCAAAAAATTCGATGAAGTCATCTCAAAGCTCGCATCGCTGCCGGTCAAGAACCAGCAAGACGGGCGCGCATTCAAAAGAATGCTCCTTGCGGGCGCGCAAGAGGTTGCGCACGATGAGATGGGTCGGATTCTTCTTCCCCGTACGCTGATCGATTACGCGGGCCTGAAGAAGGAAGTTTCGATCCTCGGCGTCGGAGAGCGCATCGAGCTCTGGTCGAGCGAGAAGTGGCGCCGCTACAGCAAGGGCGCCGAAGCCACGTTCCATCGCATGGGACGGCAGTTGGAAATTTAAGAGAACAATGAATCAGTCAGAGAACAGCATCACACCGACCCTAACCAGGTTTGTGGAGCGGTGAAGGAGGATGCATGAGCCGGTCCTTTTGGAAGAAGTGTTGGAAAGTCTTCAGGTCAAGCCGGGCGGACGCTACGTTGATGGCACGCTCGGGCAGGGAGGTCACGCTGAAGCCATCGCGAAGCGACTCGCGGGCGGACGCCTTCTTGGTCTGGAAATCGATCCTGAAAATTTGAAGAGCGCGAAGGCCCGTTTGCAGCCCTTCGGAGATCTGGCCCTCACTCGGAGGGCCAATTTTCGTGGGCTGACATCGGTCCTTCGCGACGTGGGGTGGGAAAGCGTGGACGGAATGCTATTCGACCTCGGTACATCGGTGGAGCAGCTCTCCGGTCCCTCGTTCTCATTTACGGGGGACGTGCCGCTTGATATGCGCCTGGATCCGTCGTCGCCGGAGACGGCCGCCACCTATCTCGCCAAAGTCGACGAGCATGACCTTGCGGACCTGCTGTTTCGCTACGGCGAGGCGCGCGGTTCCCGCCGTCTCGCTCGCTCCATTCTTTTCGAGCTGGCCGAAGGGCGCCTCAACACCAACGCCGATCTCGCCCGCCTGTGCGAGCGCGTGTTGGGTCGATTCGGTCCCCGTCATCCGGCGACGCGCACTTTTCTCGCGCTTCGCGCCGCGGTTAACGATGAGAACGGCGCCACGGAAGCCATGATGAAAGATGCGCCGTCGTTGCTGTCGGTCGGCGGACGCATCGCCGTCATCACGTTTCATTCGCTGGAAGACCGCATCGTGAAACACGGGTTCAAGGCGATCGTGGCGGACGGCGTCAACGGAATGACCTTCTCGCTTCCCTTCAAGAAACCGGTTGAACCGGGCGAGGAAGAGCAACGCCGCAATCCGCGCTCGCGCAGCGCCAAGCTTCGCGTGCTGGAGCGCGCCTCATGAAGTCCCGCGCGGAGAAAGGCGAGGCATCTCGCGCCCTCTTTAAAATCGCCGCCGGCTTTCTCGCCGTCGGCTTGTTTCTTTTTCTACACGTCTGGCTGCCGGTGCAGTCGGAGCGAAGCCTGCTGGAACTCAAGCAGGTCGAGCAGCAGCTGTCCCGAAAAAAATCTGAGCTGAACGAACTCAACGCCCGGTTTGCCGCTCTCACGGCCCTTCCGGTGCTGGACCAGTGGGCCAAGACCCACGGGCCATGGGTATCGCCGAATGCGAACAATGTCATCCCCATCGAAAACTAAGCCGTGCGCTCAAAAAATACGCTTTTTCCTGGTCAAATCCGGAGTCATCGCTGCTTTTGTCGCGCTTTCCATCCGGCTCGTGTGGGTCCAGGGGGTCCTTCATGCCGAGCTGATGCAGATCGCCGATCGCCGCTCCGCGACGCCCATGAGCGTCGACTCCCGCCGCAACCGGATCCTCGACCGCAATGCTCAGACGATCGCCGAGAACGTGCAGGTTTACTCCTGCTTCGCCGACCCGTCCCTGATCCGCGATAAATCGGGAACCGCCCGCCAGCTCGCCTCCGCTTTCGGCATCGACGAGTCTGGTGTCCGTAAAAAACTATCCAGCGGCCGCTTCGTGTGGGTGCGCCGGAACATTTCTCCGGCGACCGCTACGGCGCTCAAAACCCGGAAGATCCCAGGGATTGGATTCCGCCTTGAGATCCGCCGGCACTATCCCTCGGGCCCGCTCGCCTCTCACCTCCTTGGCATGGTCGGCATCGACGGAGACGGCCTCTCGGGCGTCGAACAGGCCTTCGATCCGTCGCTCAATCCGAACCGGACGCCTGGCAGCATTCCGGCGGGCAACGTCCGCCTCACCATCGATTCAAACATCCAGCGCATCGTCGAGCGGGAGCTCGACTGGGGCGCGCGCAAGACCGGGGCGAAGCGCGGAACGGCCCTCGTTCAGGATCCGTGGACCGGCGAAATCCTGGCGATGGCGTCTTGGCCGCCGTTGTCCCTGGAGCCCGAGCGTCCGCCCAAATCCGGCGAGATGCGCGTACCCGCGCTTGTCGACGTTTTCGAGCCCGGATCAACTTTCAAGATTGTCACGGGCGCGGCCGCCATCGAGGAAAAGGTCGTGAAGCCCGGCGAGCTCTTCAGCGGTGAGGATGGCAAGTGGAAGGTCTACGATCGGACGATTCACGACCACGAGCCGCGCAAACTGATGACGTTCGACGACATCATCGTCTACTCGTCGAACATCGGCACCGCCAAGCTTGCCGATCGCATCGGCTCCGACCGTCTCTATCAGTACGCCCGTCTCTTCGGTTTCGGCGTGCTGCCGGGTTCATGCCTGCCGTTCGAGAGCAAGGGCATGCTTCGCCCGCCCTCCAAATGGAGCGGCATGTCCAAGTACACTGTTTCCTTCGGCCAGGAAGTCAGCGTGACAGCCCTTCAGCTCATCGGCGCCTATTCGGTCATCGCCAATGGCGGCCGCCTCATGGAGCCCCGCATCGTGGGCGCGATCCTGAACGACGACGGCGACGTGATCTGGCAGAATCCGCCGGCCGAGGTGCGCCGCGCGATCTCCGCCGACACCGCGGCGCAGATCACCCACGCTCTTACGCTCGCCGTGCAGAAAGGCACGGGCATGAACGCCCAGGTGCAGTGGGACGCCGCGACCCAGGTTGCCGGAAAGACCGGCACCGCCCAGAAATTTGATCGCGTGAAGAAGTGCTACTCCGATACGCTGACGCTCGTGTCCTTTTGCGGGTTTTTCCCGGCCGCCAAACCCAAGTACGTCATGGTCGTCATCCTCGACGAACCGGCGGGCAAGGGCTGGGGAAGCCTCGACGCGGCCCCGGTTTTTCGCCGGATCTCCGAGCAACTCAGCCCCGCGCTGGTCGCCGAACGGCCGGACAACGGGAACCGCCCGGGGTGAAGAAACCCGCGACATTAATTCAACGAGACGGCTCGTGGAGGGCTCTGCGCTCCGTTTCGCTTTTTGTTAAGGTTTTCCGACGATGAACGACGTTCGAATGCTGGGTGAACTCCTCTCCCGGGCGGGCATCGACGCCCGCCTCTCCTCCGACCTTCCCATTCGCGGGCTTTCCTACGATTCCCGGCTCATCAAGGCGGGCGATCTTTTCTTCGCCGTTCCCGGCGCGCACGCGGACGGCCATGCTTTCCTCGCCGACGCCGCCCGTGTCGGCGCGTCCGCCGCGGTGGTGGAGAAAGACGGCGCCGCGCCGCTTCCCGTCCTGCGCGTCCCGTCGGTCCTCGCCGCGATGGCGAAGATCGCCGACGCTTTCCACGGCCACCCGTCTCAGCGCCTCCCCGTCGTCGGCATCACCGGCACGAACGGAAAGACCACCACCACCTATCTGATCGAAGACCTGTTCCGCTCGGCGGGGAAAACCTGCGGTGTCATGGGCACGGTGAATTACCGCATCGGCGACGACGCCTGGCCGGCGCCCAACACGACGCCGATGAGCGCCGACGTTCACGCCTTCTTCGCTCGATGCCTGGCGGCGCGGGCGGCGGCGGGCGTGATGGAAGTGTCGTCCCACGCGCTCGAGCTCAACCGCGTCGACGCGGTCCGCTTCGCGGTCGGGGTGTTCACCAACCTCACGCAGGATCACCTCGATTTTCACAAAACGATGGAAGGGTATTATCAGGCGAAGGCGAAACTTTTCAAACGGCCTGAAGCGCCGAAGGCCGCCATCAACATCGACGACGAATTCGGGCGGCGCCTTTTCAGCGAACTGACGGGGGCGCTCTCATATGGCCTGTCGAAAGACGCCGCGCTCCGGGCCGACAACCCGCGTTGCGATCTCTCCGGCATCCATTTCGATCTCGCCTTCCCGTCGGGCAAGACCTATTCGATTTCCACAAACCTGCTTGGCCGACACAACATCCAGAATTGTCTTTCGGCCGCCGGCGCGCTTCTGTTGTACGGCATGGCCGAAACGCAGATCGTCAAAGGTCTCAACCAGGTGCACGCCGTTCCCGGGCGGCTCGAGCGCGTGGAGGCGGGCCAGCCGTTCGTCGTTGCCGTCGACTACGCGCACACGCACGACGCGCTTGAGCAGGTGCTCACCACGCTTCGCAACACGGGCCCGAAAAAGCTCATCTGTGTCTTCGGCGCGGGCGGCGATCGTGACAAGACCAAGCGCCCCAAGATGGGCGCCGTCGCGGTGCGACTGGCCGACCACGTCATCGTCACGTCGGACAATCCGCGCACCGAGAACGCCCAGCAGATCCTCAAGGACATCGAGGCGGGCATCAAGACGGAGGGGAAGTCGAACTACGTCGTGGTGGAAAACCGCGAAGAGGCCATTCGCCGCGCCATCAAAGAAGCCGCGCCGGGCGATGTCGTCCTTATCGCCGGCAAGGGCCACGAGAACTACCAGATCATCGGCGACAAGAAATTTCCGTTTTCCGACATCGACGTGTCTCGTCAGGCGTTGAGCGCATGAAGCTGAGCGTCCGCGACATCACGCGCGCCGTCGGCGGTCAGCTCATCCTCGGCGATCCGATGACGATGGTCGACGGCATCAGCGTCGACTCACGTCAGATCGCGCGGGACTCCCTGTTCGTCGCCATCAAGGGCGACCGCGTGGACGGCCACGACTTCGCGCTCTCCGCCGGGCGGCAGGGCGCCGCGGGGTTACTCGTATCGCGTCTTGACTGGCTTCAGGGCGAAGCGAAAGTCTCGTGCGCGGTGATCCGCGTCAACGACACTCTCGAGGCCCTGAAGTTTTACGCCGGCTTCATCCGCGGCCGGTTCACGGGCCCGGTGGTCGGTATCACCGGCTCCAATGGAAAAACCACCACCAAGCAGATGGTGACGGGCGTCTTGAAAACGCACGACAACGGCCTGTCCACCTCCGGCAACTACAACAGCCAGATCGGCCTGCCCATTGTTCTCTCCCAGCTTTCCCCCGATGATAAATGGATGGTGCTTGAAATGGGCGCTTCCGCCCCGGGCCACATCGCCAATCTCTGCGAGATGGCCAAGCCATCGATCGGAATTCTCACGAGCATCGGCCCCGCGCATCTGGCGACGTTCGGATCGCTCAAGCGGATCGCCGAGACGAAGTGGGAACTCATGGAGTCGCTCCCGGAGAATGGCACTGCGATCGTGCCGTGGGGAGAGCCGCTTCTGGATCCGCACATCCGCGCCTACAAGAAGCGCATCGTTTTCATCGGTGAAGATCAGTCGTGCCCCGTGCGGGCGAGTCAGATCGAAGTCGGTGAACGCGTCCGCTTTCGCCTCCACATCGGCTCCGACAGCGACATTGTGAACCTCCCGCTCCCTGGACGCTGCAACGTGGTGAACGCTCTCGCGGCCGCCGCGGCAGGTTGGGTGCTGAAGTATTCCATGACGGACATCGTCCGCGGGCTCGAAAGCTTTGAGCCGCCGCGCATGCGAATGGAAGTCACGCGACTCCCGTCGGGTGCCGTCATCGTCAACGATGCCTACAACGCCAACCCGGCGTCGATGGCGCACGCGGTACATTCGCTCATCGAATCCTACCCGGAGCGAAAACGGATTCTCGTTCTCGGGTCGATGCTTGAACTGGGAGAAGATTCCGACCGCTACCACTTTCATCTGGGCACCGAGGTCGGGCGTTGCCCGGTCGAGAAGGTGTTTATGCTCGGCGACGAAATGCGCCAGGCCATGGACGGCGCCAACTCGGTGGGCGCGCCCGCCGGTCGTTTCGTTTTCAGTGAGGGCCACGACGAGGTGGCGCAGCAGTTACGCGGGATGATGAGTCCGGACACGGTCATTCTGTTTAAAGGGTCCCGGGGAATGAAGCTCGAGAAGATCATCGAGGCCGTCGCCCCCACGCCCGCTTAGGAACCAAGGAGAAACCCTCTTCATGCTTTTCGCACTCTCGCAATGGCGCGAGCTCTGGTCGCCCCTTAACGTTTTTCAGTACATCACTTTCCGCACCGGCGGCGCTTTCCTCACGTCCCTGCTGATCATGCTGCTCTTCGGGCAATCGTTCATCGACCTCGTGAAGCGCTGGGAAGTAACGCAGACCATTCGCGAGTACGGCCCGCAATCGCACCTGGCCAAATCGGGCACGCCGACGATGGGCGGCCTGCTGATGCTCCTCTCGCTCGTGATCGCAACGCTCCTGTGGGCGCGCCTCGACAACCGTTTCATCTGGCTCACGCTCATCTCCGCGCTTTACCTCGGCGCGCTCGGTTTCGTCGACGATTACCGCAAGCTCATCTTGAAGCATCCCGCGAAGGGCCTCTCGCAGAATCTGAAAATGATCTTCCAGGTGATCTGGGCGATCGGCGTTACCACGTATCTTTACATGGACCCGCCGAACGCCTCGTTCGCGTTGACGATCCAGGTGCCGTATCTCAAGAACGTCGTGCTCGACCTCCATTCGTTCATGATCCTCTTTGGCATGATCGTCGTGGTCGGCGCGTCGAACGCCGTGAATCTCACTGACGGTCTCGACGGCCTGGCCGGCGGAACGCTCCTCATCAGCGCGCTCTCCTTCGGCGTTTTCGCCTATCTCGCGGGCAACGCGAAGCTGTCGACTTATCTCCGTCTGATTCCGGTCAATGGCGCGGGCGAGCTGTCCATTTATCTCGGCGCCATGGCGGGCGCGTGTCTCGGCTTTCTCTGGTACAAC
>JBBRXR010000041.1:0-8092 GCA_038238485.1 Elusimicrobiota bacterium
GACGCCGCCCGCTCCGGCCCTTTTCGCACCCGTGCGGGAGCGGTCATGAAGGATTTTCGGGAAGTCCCAGTGAGCGTTCTGGAGAACGCCGAGACCGCGGTGGAGTGGGCCGAGAAGTCTGTCGAGGTCTCCCAAGCCACTGGTAAAGGCCGCAAGCGCAAGATCCGCCACCGCTGAATCGCCGAATCGCCTCGTGAATTCCGCCCCGTTCCCGACCGGGGGCGCGGGCAGATAAAAGTATCCGCTTTCCCCCCGCCGCCGAAGTATCTCCGTGGATGTCCTGTCGACGGAAAATGGCCTGAATGTTGCCTGTTAATGTCCAGACCACGCGAACAGTGAAAAAGACACTATTTTGTCGCGAGAATTTCACAATCAGCCGGTACGCTTCCTATTAATACCATGCGTTCTTCCCCACGATCGGCCTTCACCCGCTTCGTTGCCGTCGCGACGTCGCTGGTCTTTTTCCTCCAAACCGTTCCTTTCGCGCAGGCGGCGGAGTCTTCTCTCTGGGCCGAGCGCCGCGCCGCCCAGAAGCGCGCGCTCGATAACGCTCAAAGCCCCCAGCTCGCCTCGCTTCCCGTCGGCATGCGCGTGCCGCCCTCCCAGATTCTCGACCGTCTCCCGTCGGTGCGGCCCACGGGCCCGGTCGCGCCCAAAGCGCCCGCCCCGGCGGCGGTGCCCGCCGGGCTCGAAGGCGTCGTCGCGGCCATCCCCCTCAATTTCGGCGCGGTGAAGAAAACCGACCTCGTACCGGGCGCGCTCGGCACGGTCGTCCTCCTTCAGGATATCCACCAGAACCCGGAGGCGCAGGCCAATATCGGCCAGATCCTCCAGTCGCTGATCGACGCGGGTCAGACGGGGCTCGTCGGCGTGGAAGGCGCTTTTGCCGAATTTGATTTCACCTGGTACCGCAATCACGGCGACCGCTCGATCCTGAAGGCGCTTTCGAACGATTTCCTGAAAAAGAACCTGATCGCGGCGCCCTCCTACGTCGGTCTCACCAGCGCGGCGCCCATTCCGGCCTTCCTCGGTGTGGACGATCCGGCCGGTTATCGCCGCAACGTGGACGCGTTTCTCTCTTCCAATAACGCGCGCAACGCCGTTAAAGCCGAGCTCGCGCAGGCCTCGGCGACGCTCGCGGCCCTCAAGCGCGGGGCCTTCTCTCCCACGCTAACGTCATACGACGCGCTGGTCGCGGGTTATCAGGACGGCTCGGTGGAAATGGGCGCGTTCATTGACCGCCTGGGCGCCTTCGAACCCGCGCTGCCGCCCTCGCTCCGACGCTTTTCGCAGGCGCGCGCCATTGAGCGCACGCTGGACTTCTCGGCCGTCGAGCGTGAGCGCCGCACGATCGTGCGCAAGCTGGCGGAATGCCTGTCGGAGCCGGAATTACGCGCGCTCCTCGCCAGCAGCATCGCTCAACGCACGGGCCAGGAGAGCTTCGCCGACTTCTATGACGGAATTCAGACGCTCTGCCGGAAGAAATCCATTTCGCTCTCCAGCGCGCCCGCGTTCGAGGCGTACCTCCGCTACGTAAAACTGGCCGACGGCATCGACGGAGAAGCATTGTTCGCCGACCTCGCGCGCGTCGAGGACGCGCTCTATGTGCGGCTGGCAACGACGCCCGAGGCCGCCGCGATCGCCGCGGCGGACCGCCGCGTGCGGCTTTTCACGCGCCTTTCCGGATTTTCCTTCACGCCGGAAGAATGGAAACGTTTCGAGGACACCCGCGCCGACTGGGCGAGCGCCGTGGCGCGCCTGCCGCTCGCGGACGCCGAACGCTCGAAGCTCGCGGCGGTCGCCGGCCGGCTTCAGCCGTTTGAAAATTTCTACCTGGAAGCCGATCACCGCAGTCATTCCATCGTCGACCGGCTGCTTGCGGGCAAGGTGTCGAAGGACGGCGCCGCGCGGGTGCTCGTGCTGGGCGGCTTCCATGCGCCGCTCGTCGCTTCGCTCTTGCGCGAAAAGAAGATGTCGACGATCGTCGTCCAGCCCAAGATCACAGCCGTTGGGACGGGCAGCGGCACGGAATACCTGTCGGTCTTCGAACGCGACAACACGCCGCTCGACCGTCTTTTCAAAGGCGAAAAGCTTTCGGTGGCGCCGAATATGGTGGCGCTGGGTTCCGGCCAGGCGTCCACGCCCGTCGATCGGCTGATGCGCGTGCTGGTGTCCGTGGAGAATGAAGTGCACGGCGGGCAGCCGACGCCGACCGACATGAACATCGACACGGCAAAGAACGGCGACGGCAGCGTGTCGTTCTCCGCGCCCATCGTCGGCGGCGAGGTTCGCGGCCGTCACGGCACGAACGGCGAGCTCTTTCACATCGGCCAGATCTCCTTCCAGCCCGAATCCACGCGCGGCGTGGCGACGTGGGGCATCACACGTTGGTTCACGGGCGCGATCCTCAATCCAATCCTGCTTCGCCTGGCCCGCTTTGGCGTGGCGACCGCGCCGGTCGCCGCCGCGGACATCTCGACGCGGGTTGCGCCCAGATTTGAGACGGTAGTAACGGGAGTTATCTTCGCGGGCGCGTTCACCACGCTCGCCATCGGCGGCGTGGCGGGCCTCATCGCGTTCCCCGCGTTCTCGCTCCTGGCGTCGGCGGGCATCGCCTACGTGTTCACCAACGTGATCTTCTCCCTGCTTCACCTGGGCAGCCTGCGCACGGCGCAGGGACCGCCCGCGTCAAGAACGAAAGCCCTGGTTAAACTTTTCATCGCCGGCTCGGTGTTTCACGCGCCGATGCTCCTCGCGGGACCCGCCCTTCTCGCCACGAGCCCCGCGCTCGCCGCCGGTCTCCTTGTGGTCGCCGCTTCCTTCGCCTTCGGCTGGGGCAGCCGCACGCACGCGATTTACAAAGCCGCGGTGCTCGGCCGCGGCGGTTCCTCGTGGCTCGCGGCGCTTCTCAAGAGTTGTCACTTGGCGACCGCGGCGCCCGCGGTCAACGCCGACGGCATTCCCCTTGTGCGCGATCCGCTCACCGGTGAGATGCTCACCGACGTGGAGATTTATGAGCGCTACCCTTTCCTGTCCGTCACGGATCCCTCCGTTCGTTCCATGGCGTGGATGATCGAAGGCCGCCAGCACATCAACGACATCGCGCAGACGCGGAGCGGTTACAAGACGACGATGGACACGTTCATCTTTCAGGAGGGCGATACCCGCGACAAGCGGCAGACGAAGCGGGAGGCGCTCCGCGCCTTTGCCGAGGCCGCGATGGCGCCGGACGCCGCCCCCGCGGCCGTTCCCGGCGCTCCGGTCGTCGCGCCGCAGCGTCCCGGACTGCAGAAGCTGAGCGCGGGCCGCACGACGATGCTTGTCAATGCGCTTCGCGACGCCGAGGAGTTTCTCCTCGCCACGCAGATATATGAACTGACGCCGCACCCGGAATTCCGGCGTTCCGACATCAACACGGAAACGTACCTGTGGAACATGGCGCGCCTTTCCGAGCGCCAGACCGGCGCGGAGCGCGTGCGCACCATCGTGCGCGCTGCGGACTCCTCGGCCAATTTCCAGGCGGAAAAGCGTCTTGGCGAACCGCTAAGCGGAGAGTTTCGCGCCAGGCAGGCCACCATTTACCGGCTCAAGCACGAAGTGGCGGAAGCGTTCCGCCGAGCCCGCGTCGCGACGACGCGTCCCGCCAATTACGACGAGCTCGAGCAAAATTACCGGTTGATGTTCCCGGGTGACGCCGACCTCTCCGCCGTGGCGGACACGAGCGCGATCCAACTCCTGCTGGCGCACGGCGAATACATGCTCGGTTACCGCGTCGACTATTCCTATTTTCCCGGCATCAACGCGCTTTCGACCGCGCTGACGATGACCGACCTGCTGGCCGACCCGACGCTCGAAGCCTACGCGCGCGTACTTCTGGAAAACGCAAACCCGCAGACGACGGCCACGGAAATCATGCCCCTCGTCTATCAGTCGATTCGCGTGGCCGGCGGCGAACAATCCAATAATTACTGGGTGATCGCCACGCTGCTTGAAATCACCGCCATGGAAGGCTCCGTATCGCGCCTGAAGAAATTTCTCCCGATGGCGATGCGCGCCGCGCGCAAAGCGCAGGACGTGACATCGACGACGGGCCGCATCGAACAGATTCTGGCGCGCCGTGAACGGGACGCCGCGACGCGCGACGACGCCGTTACCCAGGCCCTTCGGGAGACGGTCGCCACGATGAAAGAGCGCGCGGCCGCGCTTAGCCGCGACCGCGACGATCCTGCGCCCGCGGTGGTGCTCGACCCCGCCGTGCAGGCGCAGGACGCGTTGATCGACCGCAACCTTCAGGCGACCAACGAGATGCTCAAGCGCATGTTCGATTTTCGCGGCATCGATTCCAGCTACGTTGGCGGCAACGTCGATTACGGCGGGCAGACGCACAACACCTCGGTCAGCCGCCCTGACTTTCGTCTGGCGACGGAGATCCTCCGCAAGCTGAACCTTTTCGGCGAGCTCGATTTCGAGACGTTCGACGCGGAGGCCAACCGCTTCATCGGCATACTCATCAACCTGGTCGACCCGGAAACGGGCGAACGGTGGCTTGAGAACCTTCACAGTGACCGACATATCACCTTCGATGCGCTGGTCGTCGCGCTCCGCGAGTTCTCATCGGCAAAAATCTCGAAGCAATCGCAGACGAACGTGATGGCCGACGCCGCCCTGTGCCTCGGCGATTGCCGACAGGCCGCGCACGTGAAGCAGCTTCTCTATGAGGCCTGGAAGAAATCGAACGTCAACGTCGCCATGGACCAATCGTGGGACCTTCTTCAACGTCGGAAGATCTCCGATGAAAGCCGCATCCGCTTCACCAGCCGAATGCAGCGGCTGCGCTCGGAGACCGACCGCCTGCGCGCCGCGCGCGCGAAAATCGACTCGGGCGCGGCGATGACCGAGGCAGAATGGAAGGATGTCAGCCAGCGGCTGGTGGACCGCGTTCAGCGCAACCAGCTCGAAAACGGGAGGCTTGAGCGCATCCGGCAGCTTGTGTATCTCCTGGAAACCGGCGCCGCGCTCAGCGCCTCTGATCGGACCGATCTGAATCTTTACGTCGACGCTGAAATCGAGACGATGTCTGACATCTTTTACGCGTACGCGCGCCTTCTTACCGGGCACGGTGGTGACGCCAGCCTCCTGTCCCAAGGGCAGATCGATCTCCTTCAGGCCGACGTCGTGCGCCAGATCAACACGGTCATGAACTGGCAGATGGCCGTTCTCGATGTCACGGTGAAGGGAAACGTGGACATGGAGGCCAAGTACAAGGAAAGAGCCATCGTGAACGGCAAGGAAGACGGCACGGGCCGGGACCTGGCCGGCCAATCGATTTACTCTCCCACCGAGCAGGTTATCGAAGATCACACCTTGAACGGCCTCTACCGGTTGCGGAAAACGTTCGTGCGCGACAGCGGCGGAAACCTGGTGCAGGTGAAAGTCATGGACCGTTTCTCCCTGCGCGATTCCTTCTATCACCAGGTGTATCCGTGGGCGAATCACCGTGTCGAGGACCTCTCGACCATTCTCGGCGCCGGCGGCGCGGTCATCAGCGGCGGTATGAAAGCGGACCCGGTTTATGAAAAGGTGGGTGAGGAAGGCGGCGTTCCCGTTTTCCGGGCGCGAACTGTCCCCATCACGCTTCTCTTTACCCGGCACGCAGGCGCCCAGACGATTCGCCTCGGCGAAAGCCGTGATGAGAACGGCCAGCAGAACCGCATCTGGGGCCTGCTCGCCAAGGAACTGACGTACGAGACGCTCACCTCTCCGGAACGCCGAGCCAACGTGTGGCGCATGCTGCGCTGGATTCGCGATGTGATGCAGATCCAGGACGCCGTGGCGATGCCCGATACGGCCGCTTTGTTGACCGAGGCCCGTGCGCGCCTCGTGGGCATCACCGCCATGCTCGCCCGAAACGCGCCCCAACCGGAGATGGATGCCGAGATGCAGCGCGTCCAGGCTTTGGCCATCCAGCTCCGTACCATCGGCGGTCAGGCGCCGACGCGCGTCGATGAGCTGGTGGCGCAGTTCGCTCCGACCACCACGGCGCCCACCGCCACCTGGGGCGCCACGCGTTGGTTCACCCGAACTGTGCTCAACACTATCTTCATTCCCCTATTGAAACGACTGGGCATCAACATTTCTCAAATTCGTGATGCGGACGTGTCGACCCGCGTGGCGCCGTGGTTTGAGACGGTCGTCACGGGGCTGGTGTACACGGCCGTCTTCGCCTCGCTGGCACTCGGATGGATCCCGGGCGTGGATCAACTCTCGCCCCTCCTTTCTTCGGCCATTGCCTATGTGGCGAGCAATGTCGTTTTCGCCGCGCTCCACGCCAACGGGCTTGAAACCACGCAGGGAACCCCGGCCTCGCGCGCGGTGGCCCTCGGCCGCCTGTTCTTGGCCGGATCGGTCTTCCACCTTCCCCTGATCTTTGTCGGCGTGGCCGCTTTCGCCGCCACGCCCGCGCTGGCGGTGACCGGTGTGGTGACGGGCGCGCTGTTCGCCTTCTTCTGGGGCAGCGGTGTGCACGAGGCCTATAACACGGCAGTCCTGGCGCGGCCCGCGACGTCCCGCCTTCAGCGCCTTCTGCAGGGCTGGCCGCTGGCCAACATGACCGGCCCCCAGCGCGACAGCGATGACGTCGCGCCCGGGTCGGACGCGGCCGGAGCGCTCGTCCGCTCCGCGCAACTCACCGGCGCCGTGCCCGTCGCCCTTCGCGCGCTCGGCCTCGGCTCGGCGCGCACCGTGGGTGAACCCCGGGTCATGACGGCCAGCTATTTCGACGTGGCCCTCTTCGAGTCGCAGACGTTCCAGCTCAGTGTCGTTACCGTCGAGCCTGCCAGCGCGGGCGATCTGGCGCTGCTGCGCGCCGAAGCCGGCAAGGACGTGAACCGTTTTGAACTGGTGTTCCGCGACGGGAGGCTGCTCGCCGTGGTTCCGGCGCTCGACGCCTGGGACCGTGCGACGCTCGCCCAGGTGGCGGCCGTGCGCGGCGTCCCCAACGCCGACGCGATTGCGCGAAAAATTTCGAAGAACCTGCGCGAGCGCCGATTGCGCTACATCGATCTGACCGGCCTCGAAAACACCGCGCTCCGTCCGGGCGAGCCGGGCGCGACCGCGGCGTGGAAGACCGCCCTCGCGCGGCGAGAGCAAGACCGGCGCGCGCTCGACGGATATTTCCGCGCCACCGGCTTCACCACGCAGGCGTCGCCAGGTCACAATGACCTGATCCAGTCGACGGACCCGGGCAAGGAGCCGCAGGTGCTTGTGCGCATCAACCTGCGCGACGGCCAGATGACGGCCACCGAAATCAACGCGCGAAACGTGGATGCCCTCACGGCCACGCATTCATCCGATCCGGACGTCGTCGAGGAAGTGCTCAATATCCTGCCGACGGTTTATTCCCCCGGCGCGGCGAACAATTTCAAGGACGACCAGGATTACTACACGTCAGTCCTGCGTGGTCCCACGGAACTCGAGCGACTGACCGGATCGCGCTGGGAAGGAAAGAAGCGCATCCTGCTCGTCGGCGCAGGCTCGGGCCTCGACACGCTGTCGAGCCTGGTCGCTTCCCTTCGCCGCACCGGCGAGAATGAGCGCGGCCGTCCGTACACGCTGGCGGAGCTGCGCGCCTATCTGGCCGCGAACAAAACGCCGCCGTCGTGGGCACCGGACATCACGGCGCGCGACGTCAACCCGCTGGCCGTGGCCAACACGCGCGAACTCTTTGATCGTCTTGGCGTCGGCGCGGTGCTGAACGTGGAAGTGGGCACGAACCTGCCCGAGAATCCCGCGCGTCCCTTCGACCTCGTAATCTGGAACATGCCGGTGTATCCCGCGGGCGCGGTGGAAGCGACGCTCGAAGGGCGCGCGTTGACGAGCTTCCACGACGGCGGCCTGAACGGAAAGATTGCGCTGGAAGAGCTGGCGCGCCGGCTCCCGGCCAATCTGGCGCCGGGCGGTGTCGGCATCCTCTGGAATTACGGACGCTTTGACGACGCCGGCCGTGACATCGTCGCGAACGCGATCGAGACCGACCCCGATGCGACCGCGCGCGGTTTCCGTGTCACCGGCGGCGGCACCGCGGGCCCCGTGA
>JBBRXR010000042.1:0-8074 GCA_038238485.1 Elusimicrobiota bacterium
CATCAACGGACAGGCCGTCACCTTTTTCCGAAATACCGAAGGACGCGTCGTGGCCCGGCAACGCGACGAGACCGGCCGGTGGGTCGCCGCCACGGTCACGGTGAATGCGCAGGACGCGCGCGGCAACAACGTCCAGATGGAAGTCAAAAACGCCCACTTTGAAGTTCAGAACGGACAGGTGGTCGTGAAGGGCGAAGGCGTGGTGGGCGCCGGTCAAAAATTTGCCGACGGAAAAGTGGGAGAGGCCGGCGGTGGCGCGGGGGGCCGCGATGCGGGCGGCGCTCAGAGCCGCAACCTCGACGTCACCGTTCAGCGCAATGGCCAGATCATGTTCGAAGGCCGCGCGGGCGGCGGCGCGGTAGCCGTCACCGTCGCGCTCACGCCGTCGGGCAACAACCAGTCCACCGCGACCGCAGACAAACAAAGTTTCACGCCGATCACTGCCGGAGCCGAGAACATGCGTCTCTTCGTTCAGGGCGACGGCCGCCGGGCCGCGCCGGTTCTGGTCGCCGAAGCGGGCGCGGCGCACGTCGTCAACGGAGCCAGCGGGCAGACCTTCAAGGCTTCCAACTGGAACGTCACCCCGGGCGCAGAGAACCGGGTCATCAACGGCGGCAACGTTCTTCAGCATTTCAATATTTCGAAAGACTCGGCCGCCCTCGTCAATAATCTCGGACAGACGGTGGGCCGCGTCGGAACCGCCGCCGGCGCCGTCACCAGCATTGTTTTCAATAACACGGTCGTCGGTCGAGCGGCGATGAAGGACGTTTATTTCGATAACAAGGCCGCGTTCGCGCCCGGTGGCGCTACCGCCAATGTCCAGGTGGGCCTGCAGGGACAGCGCGCGACGGTCTTCGCGAATGCGGCATCGACGATGCAGGGCCTTCAGGGCTCGGTCGCTCAACTCGATAATCTCACCGTCGTCGGACGCACGGCGCCGCAGATCGAGCAGGCAGTTCTTGGAATCGTGCGCGCCAATCCCGGCATCGAGCGCTATGAAGTATCCATTTCGGTCCCGATGCGCGGCGGTGACCCGGCGACGCTCCGCATTTCTGGCGGCGTTGACAACGTCGGTGTTCACCAGACGCCCACCCTTGCGACGACCAACCGCGCGCTCGCGGACACCATTTTCGGCCGCGGGAACGTTCAGGCTTCTCAGGATGCGCTCAACGGAGCCGCCCGGGATGCCGGCAAGGCGATTCCCGCCAACGCCACGCTGACGTTCTCGCGCTCGGGCGACATCACGCGTACGACCGCCGCTTTCGAAATTCCGCGCACGGGCCAGCAGGCCACGCTCACGGCTTCAATTAATTCAGCCGACCTTCGTTCGCCCGCCGTTATCACGGGCGATCGCACTGGCATGGTTTTCCTGCAGGGAGAAGCGACCGTCGCGCGCGGCGAGACCGCCGTGAACAACCGGGTCGCCGCCGCCGGCGGACCGGCGGCCGGCGATTTCAGTTACAGCCTTTCGCGCGGTCGCCTCACTGTCGTCAAGGCCTTCGATTTCACGCCCGTCGTCGGGGGCCCCACCCTTAAAGCGTCGGCGTCGGCCACCGCGGTGGACGCGGCCAATCCGGCGACTGCTTTCCGCTTCAATGAACTGACGGTCGCCGATCCCGCTCGTCGGGTTGAAATCCGCGTCGGCGAAGGCGCCACGCTCAACCAGGCGGCGGCGCTTCTCGGACAGGTGAACGGCGCCACTCCGCAGGCGCGCGAAGCCTCCTTCAATGCTTTGTTCACGGTGGCCAATCGCGCCGCCGGCTTCCTCGGCGGATCCGTCGGGATCGCCCCGACGCGGGTTCTTGACGGTCGTTTCCAAGGCCCCGAGGCCATGCTCACGCTCACCGATCGGGGAAATCACAACAGTGTTTCGTACGTGGCCGGCAATCCGGCGTCGTTCGCCATGGCCTCGCGAACGGTGGACCAGATGGCCAATGCGGGCACGCGGAACGCGGCGTTCCAGGCCGCCTTTACGCCCGACGCTTATGCGGCCGGCCTCCGTTCTGCGGCCATCACCACGGGCCCGGGTCAGGTGGTCAGCGGTTCTTTCCAGCGCACCGGCCCCGGTGGGCCGACACCCGTTTTCACCGCGCAGGGCGCCGGCGGCGCCGTCGGCGGATTCAACAACGCGGCCCAGGCCATCGCCGCCGCGCCGCGACTCAACACCGAAGCCAACGTCATGGCGGTCTACAACAATCTCACGGCGACCAATCCGCGTCAGGCCTCGTTCGCGGTCAACACGCCCACCGGCGCGCTCACCGGCACGTGGGTGCCGCCGGCCGCCGACGCGCCGGGTCGAACGATTTACGGCGCGGAGTCCATCAACGGTCGCGTCACGGGTTTCGCGACGATGGACGCCGCGCGCGCGGCCGACGTCTCCAGCGAGACGGGCATTCGCGACTCTTACACCGCTTTGATCGCCGCCGACCCGACGGTGCGCGGAGCGACGATGGCCGTCAATATGGGCGACGGCGTGGCCACGGCGGCCTACACGCCTCCGCAGGGCGGTGAAGCCGGTTATCAGTTGTACGGTCGTGAGACGCAGGCGGGCCGCGTCGCGGGATTCGCCACGTTCGCTGCCGCCCGGGGCGCCGATTTGTCGACGGAAGCCAAGATCGTCGCCGCTTACGACAACGACACCATCAACGTCCGCGGCGCTTCCTATGCCGTCAATACGCCGACGGGCGTGATCACGGGCACCTGGGTTCCGCCGCAGAATGGCGAAGAGGGTCGCACGGTCCGCACCGTCGAGACGGCCGCGGGCCGCGTCACTGGTTTTGCGACGCACGCCGAAGCCAGCGCCGCGAACCTCAACAGCGAGGCCGCGGTGGTCGCCACGCACGACGCGCTCGTTGCCGCGCATCCCACGTCACACGACATCAGCTATCAGGCGCTCCGCGTCGACGGGTCGACGTCGGGAACGTATGTTCCGCCAGCCAACGGTGAGGCGGGACGGACGGTTCATTCCCGGGAGACTGCGTCGGGACGTGTCACCGGTTTCGCTACGAATGAAGCCGCGCGCGCCGCCGACCTCTCGACGACCGCCGCCGTTCAGACCACTTTCAACCAGCTCACCACGGCTCGTCCCAATGATCGCGCTCTGTCGTTTGCGGTGAACACCGGCGACGGCGCGGTGCTCGGAGCCTGGATTCCGCCGGCCGGCGGCGCTGCGGGCCGGACGGTGTACGGCCGTGAAACCGCCGCGGGTCGCGTAATGGGTTTCAATACGTTCGAGGCCGCCGCTAACACGCGACTCACCAACGAATCCGACGTTTTGGCCGCGTATCGATCCGTGACGCAGCCCAATTTGGGCAACATCGCGCACGCCGCGCTGAACGCCATTCCCGGTGGCGCCGCTTTGGCGGGACGGCTCGGCCTCACCGCCGCGACGCCGCCCCAGAACGCGTCGTACGTTGTTTTCCGCCGCGACGGTATGATTTCGGGCTCGTTCGTTCCGCCGACAAACGGCGAAGCAGGCCGGACGGTGGTCACGCGCGAGACCGCGGCGGGCCGCGTCACGGGTTTTGCGTCTCATGAGGACGCGAAGAGCGCGACGATGGAGAACAGCGCGCAAGTCCGCGCCACCTTCAATGGCCTGACCGCCGCCAATCCAGCCGTGCGCAACGCC
Organism: Elusimicrobiota bacterium; assembly: GCA_038238485.1. Taxonomy (GTDB): domain Bacteria; phylum Elusimicrobiota; class Elusimicrobia; order F11; family F11; genus JBBRXR01. The sequence continues at coordinate 3,629 of JBBRXR010000042.1, forward strand.
AGCTATGCGGTCTTCGCGCCCGGCGGCGCCATCACCGGAACCTGGGTCCCGCCGGCCAACGGAGACGTCGGTCGCGTCGTCCACGGTCGCGAGTCCGCGTTCGGCCGCGTCTCGGGTTTCGCTACCTTCGAGGCCGCCGCGGCCGCCAACCTGTCCGATGAAGCATCGATTCGAGCGGCCTACTCAATCACCGATAACCGCGCCGGCTCGGCCTACACCGTTTATCTTCCCGAAGGCAACGTCTCCGGGACGTGGGTGCCGACCGTCAATGGAGAAGTGGGCCACACCGTCTATTCACGTGAATCCGCTGCGGGTCGCCTCACCGGCTTCGCCAACTTCGAGGCCGCGAAGGGCGCCAACGTCACCACCGAAGCCGCCATCCGGCAGGGCTTTCGCGATCTCACGGCGGCCGATCCCGCCGGAAAATCCATTTCCTACGTCACGACCGGTCCGGAGGGATCGACAAGCGGAGCCTGGATTCCGACGGCCAATGGCGTGGCTGGACATGCGGCTTTCGGTCGCGAGACGGTCAACGGTCGCGTCATGGGCTTCACATCGCATGAGGCCGCCGCGCGCGCCGACCTCTCGAGCCCGACGGCGGTCAATGCCACTTTTGACGCCGTGGTCGCCGCGAATCCGGCGAGCCGCGAATTGTCTTTCGCGGCGTTTACGCCGGAGGGAACCGTCAGCGGCCAGTACGTGCCCGCCATCAATGGCGCGTCGGCCTTCACGTCGTATTCGCGCGAGAACAATGTTGGCCGGTTGACGGGCTTCCGCTCCTTCGCCGATGCGATGGGCGCCCGCTTCACCACCCGCGGAGAAGCCGAGGCCGTGTATGCGAGCCTCACTCAGCCAGGCGTCGCCGAACGCGTCCTGGGTCCCGGCGCGACCGCCACGCCCTTCGTCGCGCCGCGCAGCGCGTCCATCGCTCTTTTTGGTCCCGGCGGAACGGTCACGGGCACCTATGTTCCCGCCGCCATGGGAATGCCGGCGCGCACCATCTATTCGCGCGACACCTTCGCCGGCCGGGTGACCGGCTTCGCTTCGATTGACGCCGCGACGAACGCGACGATGACGAACGAAGCGCAAATCATCGACACCTACCGGAACTCAACTCAAAACCTGGCGGGATCCTCCTTCGTCGCGTTCCGTCCCGACGGAAACCTCACGGGCTCGTGGAACGTGACGGCCAACGGGGTCGCGGGCCACACGGTTTACGGCCGTGAATCAATCGTCGGTCGAGTTACTGGCTTCGCCAGCATTGACGATGCCCGCGCCGCCAACGTCGGCACCCTGGCTGGGATTCGCGCCGCTTTCGGCACGACCGTGAACAGGCCGACGTCGACGTACAGCGTTTTCGGGCCCGAAGGCACCACGACCGGAACCTGGGTGCCGGCCGCCGCCGGTCAGGCGGGCCGCGTCGTCTATTCCCAGGAATCCGCCGCGGGCCGTGTCTCCGGCTTCGCCAGCTTTGATGCCGCCGCCGGAACGACCCTTCGGTCTGAGGCCGACGTCAGAAACACCTTCGGCGCGCTCACCGTCGCCAATCCCGGATCTCGCGACCTTTCGCTGGCGGTCTTCAGCGCGGAGGGAACAACCACCGGTGCCTGGCTTCCGCGCGCCAACGGCGTCGCGGCGCACGCGGTGTACAGTCGGGAATCCGTGCTCGGCCGCGTATCAGGCATCAGCACCTATGAGGCCGCCGCCGGTGCCAACCTGAATTCCGAGGCCGCGATCAGAAACCTTTATCAGACGGGCACCATGAACGAGGGCGCGAGCTTCTCGGTGTTCCGGCCGGAAGGAAACATCACCGGCGTGTGGGTGCCCCAGACGAACGGGACCGCCGGCCGCACGGTGTTCGGCCGCGAGACGGCAGGAGGACGCCTCACCGGTTTCACCAGCTTCGATGCGGCGGCCGCCGCCAATGTGGGCAGCGATGCCGAACTGACCACCGCTTTCGACTCACTGCGTCGCGATAACCCGCGCAGCCGCGACGTCAGCCTCGCGCTCATTGGCCCGATGGGCACGACGACCGCGCTCGCGGTGCCGGCCGCCAACGGCGAGGGCGCCAAGGTCATTTATGGACGGGAAAATTTCGCCGGCCGCGTCACCGGTTTCGCGTCCCTCACGGACGCGGCCAACGCTACTTTCCAGAACGGCGACCAGGTTCTCGCCACCTACAACGCGCTTCCCAAAACGAATGGCGCCTCCTATACCGTCAATCGCGCCGACGGAAACATCACGGGCGTCTGGGCGCCCGGCGCGAACGGCGTGGCCGCCCATACCGAAATCAGCCGCGAGACGGCTTTCGGGCGAATTTCAGGCTTCACCTCCCATGCCGCCGCCGAAACGGCGCGCATGGGCAGCTCCGCCGACGTGAAAGCGTCCTTCGAGGCGATGGTCGCTGCGAACCCCGCGGCGCGCGGTATGACATTTGCGGTTTACGGCCCTGATAAAACGGTCACCGGCGTTTACCAGCCGGCCGCCAACGGCGTCGCGGCCCGAACCGTTTACGGCGCGGAGTCCGCTGCCGGGCGCGTCTTTGGTTTTGCGACGTTTGATCAGGCGAGCGCCGCCGCCGTCGGCAGCGAAGCGGAGATCCTGGAAACCTATCGCACCGGAACCATGAACATTCTCGGCGCCACGTTCGCGGTGGTCGGTCCGGATGGAACCACGTCGGGATCGTGGGTTCCCGCCGCCAACGGCGAAGCCGGGCACACGGTGTTCGCGCGCGAAACCGCCGAAGGTCGCGTCGTCGGGTTCACGACCTACGCCGCCGCGAAGACGGCGCGTCTCGGCTCGACCGCTGAGATCCTTTCCACTTTCAACACCATGGTCAACGCGAACCCGAGCGCGAAGGGCATGAGCTACTCGATCAATCGGCCGGAAGGAACGGTCACCGGCGTCTGGATTCCGTCCGAGGGCGGCGCGCCGGCCCGGGTTTCCCGCTCCGCCGAAAACGTCAACGGCCGCGTGACCGGTTTTGCTTCCTTTAACGACGCGCGCAACGCGCTGAATGGAATGACGGATGCGGCGTCGATCGAAGTCACGTTTAACCAGCTCGTGCGTGAAAACCCGGCGGGCAGGGGCCTGAGCTTCGCCACGAACGACGCGCTCGGAACCACCACGGGCGTCTACCTTCCCGCCAATCGCGGCGAGGGAGCGCAAACGATTTACGGACGCGAAAGCATCAATGGCCGCGTCACCGGCTTCCGCAGCCGTGCGGCGGCGCAGGGGGCGCTGGTCGGCAGCGAGGCGGAAATTCTCCAGTCTTACCGCGGCACGGCGGACGCGCGGGGCGCCGCCTACGCGGTGTACCGGCCCGATGGAACGGTCACGGGAACCTGGGTGCCGTCATCGAACGGCGACGGCGGGCGCACCATGTTCGCCAAAGAGTCGGCCGCGGGCCGCGTCACCGGTTTTAACACGCATGAAGAAGCCGCGGCGGCGACCGTCGGCACCGAAGGCGAAATCTTGGCCGCGTACCGGGGCACGCCCGATCGCCGCGGCTCGGGCTTCGCCCTCTTCCGCGCAGACGGAACCATCACCGGCACGTGGCTTCCGCCGACGAACGGCGAGCGCGGTCGCACCGACATCGCCAAGGAGAACGTGAACGGCCGCGTGTCTGGGTTCGAAACGATCGACCAGGCGAAGAACGCCAACCTCAGTTCGCATCGCGACATCATTCTGTCGTTCAACACCCTTTTCGATCGCAACGCGAAGACCTACAGCCTGAACACGGCGGAGGGGACCATCACCGGTCGCGTTGTGCCCGCCTCGCCCGGCCAGCCCGCGCACATCGTGCGCACGCTCGACACCGCGGCCGGAACAGTCACAGGATTCACGACACTTCAGGCCGCCTACAATGCGTCGGCGCACAACGAAGGAGAAATCCTTGCTCTCTTCAACACGCTTCCGCAGGCGCCGGAAAGCTCATTCACCCTGAACGGCCCCGACAAAGTCGTCTCCGGCGCGTGGGTCGCCGGCGCCAACGGCGGCGCTAATTTCCTCCGCTACGGCGCTGAATCGATCAAGGGCCGGGTCACGGGCATGACGACGCTTGAGGCCGCGAAGGCCGCGGATGTCAGCAGCGAGAGTGCCGTGGTCGCGACCTTCGACGCGCTGATCGCGGCGAACCCAACGGTGCGCGGTGCCGCCTATGCCACCTTCGGCGCGGAAGGGACCGTCGTGGGCGTCTACACGCCCGCGGACGCCGGCGTCGCGGCGAAAACCACTTATTCGAAAGAAGGCATCAACGGCTCCGTCACGGGATTTGCTTCGCACGCCGACGCGAAGGCGGCCCGCGTCGGCACGTCAGCCGAAGTGCTCGCCTCTTACGGCGCGGTGACGGCGCGCAATCCCGCGGAAGCCAGCTATCGCTACAACACGGCCAGCGGCGGCGTGATGACCGGCCGCTGGATCGCGGGCGTGGGCGGCGCCGCCGGA
>JBBRXR010000043.1:0-8053 GCA_038238485.1 Elusimicrobiota bacterium
GCCGGTACCGAGATGATGGTGACCGCGCTGATTTCCGTGGCCACGAAGGAGAGGCAGGCCGCCCAGCCGGGGATTTTCCGGTTGCCGAGGAAGAAGTCGTTGGTGGTGCTGTCTTTCTTGCCGACCAGGAACCCGATCAGGAAGAGGACCGCGATGGCGCCGAGCACCACGCTGTAATCCAACGCCGTCAGGTTTGAAGCGCCGCTGAACCAGGTTTCCATTAAGTGTCTCCGTTCAAGGTCGGGTCACGCTTCCGAGCACCCGGGCATGGGCCGCGCCCGTGGCGGCCGGCAGGTGGTTGATCTTACCGTGGAGGGCGCGAAGCCCGAAAAACGCGAAAGCCACCGGCTCCTTGGCCTGCGCGGGCAGGCCGAGGTCCTCGATGGACAGAACCGGGATCGGCGCGAAGAGGCATTCCAGCTTCTTCATGAGCGTGCGGTTGTGCGCCCCGCCGCCCGACACCACGATCTCTTCGACCTGGTGCTGGGGGAAAACAAAACGCCGGTAGCTTTCCTGAATGGTGAGGCAGGTGAAATAGTTGAGCGACGCCATCGCGTCGTCGGGCCGGTCTTTGAGCAGGTCGCCCACGTTCTCCTGCAGGAAAGCGGGGCCGAACATCTCGAGACCGGTCGACTTGGGCGGCGGGCGCTTGAAGTAATCGTGCTTGATCATGCGCTCGACGGCCTCGATCGACAGACGCCCTTTCTTGGCGCGCGCGCCGTGGTTGTCGTACTGCTCGGCACCCGCGGTGATCTGGCGCATCGCCTGGTCCATCAGGCCGTTGCCGGGGCCCGTGTCGAAGGCAAGCGGCTTTTCCATCCCGCGGCCCACCACCGTCACGTTGCCGATGCCGCCGATGTTTTGCATGGCGCGAACCGGGCCCGTGCCGAAGAAATACTGGTCGAAGAAAGGCATGAGCGGCGCGCCCTCACCGCCGGCCGCCACGTCTCGCTGGCGAAAATTCGAGACAACCGCGATGCCCGTGCGCTCGGCGATCACCGCCGGATCGCCCAGCTGAAGCGTGTTGCGGGGGGAATCGGTCGGTCCGTGATAAACCGTCTGCCCGTGCGAGCCGATGCACGCCACGGCGCCGGGCGCGTGATGCGCTTTCTTCAAAACCTTGTTGGCGGCCTGCGCGAAAATTTCGCCGATCTGCACGTTGAGCTGGGACGACTCGCGCGTCGACAGGTCCCCGCCCAGGCGGATGCGGCGTACGACGTCATCGGGATAATCGGCGTGCGCGTTGGCGAGCAGTTTGTAGGTGTGCGCCTTGAACTGAACGAGCGCCGCGGACACGCCGTCGGCCGACGTTCCGGACATCAGGCCGATCGCGATCTCGCCGTTCATGCGAGGGCTTTCGCCAGAAGGCCGCCGACTTTCTTCAGCCGCCCGCGCGCCTGAGGTTTCGTATCGCCGGTGCGCGCCATCACGATCGCCGTCTTGGCGTTGCCGCCCGCGGCCGCGAACAATTCGCGCGCCTTCGCTTCCGGCACGCGGCCGAGTTCCGCGATGAGATTCACGGCGCGCTCCACCAGCTTGTGGGAGCGGGGCTGAAGATCGACCATGCGGTTGCCGAACACCTTGCCGAGCTGGACCATCGAGCCGATGGTCAGGGAATTCAAAACGAGCTTGGTGGCCGTCGCGGCCTTGAGGCGCGTGGAACCGGCGATGACTTCCGGCCCGACGGGAACGGAGATGGTGACCTGCGCGATCTTCGGCGGATGCGAGTGGCAGGTGACCAGGATGGTTTTCGCGCCGATGGCTTTCGCCGCCGCGAGGCCGTCGCGCACGAACGGCGTGACGCCGCTGGCCGCGATGCCGATGACCACGTCGCCCTTCGCCATCTTCGCGCGCACCGCGCGGGCGGCGTCGGCGCCGCGGTCCTCCGCGCCTTCCTTCGAGCGAAAAACGGAGGCGTTGCCGCCGGCCATCACGGCCTGCACGAGCCAACGCGGCGTGTTGAACGTGGGCGGGCATTCAGCGGCTTCCATCACGCCGAGGCGGCCGCTCGTTCCCGCGCCGATAAACAAAATTTTTCCGCCGCCCCGGAGCGACGTGACAATGGATCGCACCGCGCGCTCCATCGACGGCAGCGCGCGCTTCACGGACCGCGCCACGGTGGCGTCTTCATTGTTGATGAGGGAGAGCGCGCGCCGGATGGGAAGGCGATCGATGTTCGCGGACGCGCGGTTCACGCGCTCGGTGGGAAGGCGGGCATAGTCGATTCGACGGCTCACGCCCACGAAATTACAAAATGATTGGGCGTTTGATAGATTTCGCGCATGCCCATCGACTTCGAAGACCTCGTCGGCTCACGCCTTGTCATTGGATTTCCCGGGACGGAAGTCACCAAAGAGGTGATCGCGCAGTTCAAGGCGACCCGCGCGGCGGGCGTCATTTTCTTCCGCATCAACTTTTCCAGTCCTGAACAGATCCGCAAGGTCATCACCGACCTCGAGAACGGCCTCGGGCGAAAGATCCTCGTCTGCGTCGACCACGAGGGTGGGCGCGTGATCATGTACGGCGGGGGTGTCACCGTTTTCCCCGACAACCTCGCCTTCGGCCGTTCCGGTCGCGTCGACGACGTCCGCGCCATGGCGCGCATCGCGGCCAAAGAACTCCGCGCGCTGGGCACCGACGTCGCCTTCGCGCCGGTGGTGGACGTGCTCACCTCCGGTTATTCGCCGAACATCGGCATCCGCGCCTTCTCCGGCGACCCGAAGCAGGTCTCCGATCTCGGCGTCGCCTACATCGAGGAACTCCAGAAGGGCGGCGTATCGGCGACCGCCAAACACTTTCCCGGCTCCGGCCACAACACCATCGACGCGCATCTCAAGCTGCCGGTCGTCGACCTCGAGTGGAAGGAGATGATGACGGTCCACGTCCCACCGTTCATCGCGGCGATTAAAGCGGGCGTCGACATCATCATGTCGTCGCACCCGGTCTACACGAAAATCGACCCGGACACGATGGCGACGTTCTCGCGGCGGATCATGACCGATTGCCTGCGCAACGAGCTGGGATTCAAGGGCGTGATTTCGAGCGACGACCTGGAGATGGGCGCGATCAGGGAGACGATCGGCATCGGCGTCGCGGCCGTGCGCACTGTCGCGGCGGGCCACGATCTCATCTTGAGCTGCCACGATTACGAGGCGCAGCGAGAAGTGGCGAAGGCGTTGACCGAGGCCTACCGCCGCAAGGCGCTCCCCATCAACGAGATGGAAGCCAGCGTCGACCGCGTGGAAGAGCTCCGGCGGAAGCGCTCGAAACGTTTTGAAGGCGCCATCGGACCGGACCCGGACGGGCCGAAGCTCGCGCTCGAGATCTCGCGCCAGGCCGTCGAGCGCCTGCAGGACCCGAAACAATTGCTTCCGCTGAGCGGCGCGCTCGCGGCGAAGGCGACCATCGTGTTCCCGCGGATGTCGGATTTGTCGAAGCGAATCATGATCGAGCCCGCGTTCGACGATGAAGAGAAATTCATCCGCGACCGGTGGAAGGGGCCGTTGCTTGATATGGCGCTCTACGGCCTTGATGTCACTGAAGAGGAAATGCTCGGCGCCGCGTCGGTGGCGGGAAAAGGGGACGTCACCATTTTCTTCTGCTACGACGCGCACCTGCACCCGAGCCAGAAACTTCTGATGGACGCCCTACGTCAAGCGTCGCGGCGCTTTGTGCTCGTGTCCATGCGCGACCCGTACGACCGCGACTTCCTGGAAGACGGCGACACCGGTCTGGCTCTCTTCGGCTGGCGCGGCTGTCAGGTGCACGCCGCGCTCGAAACCCTCCGTGGCGAAAAGATTTAACCGGATCTGGATCGACGCCGGCGGCACGCACGTGCGGGCCCTCGGCCAACTCGGCGCGCATCGCGTCCGCCTCATCGACATCCCCGCGTCCGCCGGGGCCGTGGAAACCACCGTGCGTCGCGTCCGCGCCCGGCTCGCGCCCGCGGGCGACTTCGTGGTCGGTCTTCGCGGCGTGTGGACCGCGGCCGAGAAAGCCGCCTGGAAGAAAAAACTCGTCCGGATCGCACCGCGCCTCACCGTGATGTCCGACATCGAGCACGCGCATGCGATGGCCTTCGCCGACGGCGTGGGCATTTTGTTGAACGCGGGCACGGGGTCCATCGCTTTCGGCCGCAACGCGAAAGGGGAAACCGCGCGCGCCGGCGGTCTCGGCCCGCTGTTGGGCGACGAAGGCTCCGCGTTCTGGATCGGAAAGGAATACATCCGCCGCGTCGAGCGGCATGACCGGAATTTTTCCGCGCTCCGCAAGATCGCCGTCTCGCCCAGCCCCGTCGCCGCGATCGCGTCCCGCGCCAAACTGGCGCTGACAGCGGCGGAACGCGGGGGAGAAGCAAAAAAAATTATCCAGGAAGCCCAGTCCGCGCTCCGCGGCCTGGTGAAGGAAGTTCAGAAGAAGCTGGGCGGGAAGAATCTCCCAGTCGCGCTGCAGGGCGGGCTCTTCGAATCAAAATCGTTCCGCAAGGCTCTCGAGAGGTAACCATGGAAGTGGAAGCGTTTTTGCTCGCCGATGCGGCGACGGATCAGGTGGGAAAGCTGAACGTGCTGGGCGCGTTCGATTCGATTCTGGCGCCGACGGCGCCCGTGGGTCATCCGTCGTTTTCGGTGGCGCTGCGCCTCCGCTTCACCAAAAGTGAATCGGGCAACCATCCGTTCCGCATCACGATCGTCGATCAGGATGGCAAGGCGATCATCCAGAAGCCGATCGACGGGAACATCGAGGTGAGTGTTCAGAACGCGGACGAATCGGCCGCCGTGAACCTGGTAGCGAACTTTCGCGACGTGCGCTTCGAGAAATTCGGGAAGTACTCGATCGATCTCACGCTGAGCGGCAAGCCGCGCGGCTCGCTGCCGATCTACGTGCGGCAGGCCCAGCGGCCCGCCTGACTTACTTTCGTCCGGTTTTGTAGGTGACGATGCCGCGCTTGACGTCGCGCGTCTCGCGGGAGCGGTGGTGGCGGTTCTTGACGTCTTTGTAGAGGGACTGGATCTGGCGCTCAAGAACGTGGGACGCGGCGTCGATGGCTTCGAGCATCGTCTCGGCGCTCTTGTTGATGGAAATGGTGCGGCGCGGGACTTTCACCGTGATGTGGCAGGACTCGGACCCCTTCAAATGGTGGTGGCTCGTGGTGAGGAAGAACTCGAGCCGGACGATGCGCGCCTCGAAGCGGTCCAACTTCGTCAGCCGCTCGTAGATATGGTCGCGCCAGCGCGGCTGGACCGTCGTTTCATGACCTCTGATCAAGACCTGCATCGTTCCTCCAAATTTTCTAACGTTCGTCGAATTTCATTCACTCTAGAACATTCTCTTTTCCGGTAACAGACAACCTCGATGACCCACACCAAACGCGTTTTCTCCGGCATCCAGCCCTCCGGCGTCGTTCACCTCGGCAATTACATCGGCGCGCTCAAGAACTGGGCGTCGATGCAGGAGTCGCACGACTGCCTTTACTGCATCGTCGACCTGCACGCGATCACGGTTCCCCAGGACCCGGTGGAACTCAAGAAACGCATTCGCCTCACCGCGGCCAACACGCTCGCCGCCGGCATCGATCCGAAAAAATCCGTGCTCTTCGTTCAGTCCGACGTTCCCCAGCACGCGGAGCTCGCGTGGGTCCTCAACTGTTTCATTTATTACGGCGAACTGACGCAGATGACGCAGTTCAAGGACAAGTCCGTTGTGCGCGGCCAGGGCACGTCCACCGGCCTCTTCACCTACCCGGCGCTGATGGCGGCCGACATCCTCTTATACGGCACACATGCCGTTCCGGTCGGAGATGATCAGAGACAGCATCTCGAGTTGGCCCGCCTCGCGGCACGCCGCGTCAACAAGGAGTTCGGAGAACCCGACCTGTTCGTCGTGCCGGACGGCTTCATCGGCAAGACCGGCGCGCGCGTCATGGGCCTCGACGATCCGATGGTCAAGATGAGCAAGTCCGCCGGAAGCGAGTACAACTACATTTCGTTGTCCGATACGCCGGACATCATCCGCAAGAAAATCCGCAAGGCCGTCACCGATTCCGGCACCACCGTCGAATTCGATGAAGAGAAGCGGCCGGCGATCGCGAACCTCCTCACCATTTACAGCGCCGTCTCGGGCGAGCCCATCGAGACGATCGTCCAGCGGTACGTCGGCAAGGGCTTCGGTGACTTCAAGAAGGACCTGGCCGAAGTCGTGGTCACCGGCCTCGCGCCCATCCAGCAGAAGATCCACGAATGGATGAGCGACAAAGAACAGCTTGACCAGATCCTGGCCGACGGCGCGGAGAAAGCCCGCGACCTGGCCCAGCCGCGCATGGCGGAGATCCGCAAAAGGATGGGGCTTGGCCGCTGAACTGAAAGAACGGCTGACCGACCTCGTCGCTCACCTCGAAAAAATCGTTCCTTACGCCGCCGCCCTTCACAAGAAGCGTTCGGGGACGCGCATCAGCGTGAACCGGGTGCAGGAAGCGGTGGAACCCGAAGATCCAGCGCAGGGCCTCGTCGTCACGCTCTGGAATGGCCAGGCCTTCTACGAATACGCCGCCAACGCGTGGGAGTGGCCCGCGCTGAAAGAAACGCTCACCGCGGCCGCGCGCGCCGCGTCCTCCGCCGTCGACAAATCCAAACCGGTCACCGACATTGACCCGGGCCAGGAACTCCGCCAGGACTTCGCCTCCGGCTTCCAGCGCGACCCCGGCGCGCTTCCGCTGGCCGAGCGCCTCGCCATCGCGCGCGACCGCATGAGCCAGGCCGTCGCCGCCGACCCGCTTGTCGCCAACGCCGTCTCCATTCTCGCCCACACCGTTTCCGAGGACGTTTTCGTGAACCGCGCGAAGGCGATGTCCCAGAAAATTCTGCGCAGCGATTCGATTCTCGTCGTGTTCGTTTCCAAAGACGGAATGACCGTCGACATCCACAACGGTGTCTCGAAGAACGCGGGCCTCGAAGCGATGGAGCTCACCACGCAAAGCCTGAAGAGCATGGTCGAGGACGCCAAGCGCCTGCTCACCGCGCCGAGGCTGGAACCCGGCACCTACGACGTCGTGACGGACCCGGAGTGGTCCGGCATCATCGCGCACGAATGTTTCGGCCACGGCATGGAAACCGACCTGTACGTTCGCCAGCGCGCGCTCAGCCAGAAGTACCTGGGCAAGCCCGTCGCCGCGCCGATCGTCAACATGTTCGACGACCCGTCGCTCATCGGGGAAGCCGGCGGATTCTTCTTCGACGACGAAGGGCAGCCCGCCGCGCCAACCCACATCATCCGCGACGGCGTCCTTCAGCGGGGGCTCACTGATTTGCCGTCGGCGCACAAACTTGGTTTCGAACGCTCGGCCAACGGTCGGCGCGAGAGCTTCGCGCGCAAGGCCTACGCGCGCATGACCAACACTTTCTTCGAAAGCGGGAAAAGCACGAAGGACGAGATCATCGGGTCGGTCGAAGACGGCCTCTATCTTCGCCATGCGACGAACGGCATGGAAGACCCGCAGGCGTGGGGAATCCAGGTGGAAGGCCTGTGGGCGGAGAAGATCCGGAACGGCAAACTGACCGGAGAAGTTTTTTCACCCGTGATCATGACGGGCTTCGTTCCGGACCTGTTGAAATCCATTTCGATGGTCGGCAACGACCGCTGGATCTCCGGCCTCGGCATGTGCGGCAAAGGTCACAAGGAGTGGGTAAAGAACACCACCGGCGGCCCGCATCTGCGCATGAAGGCACGACTTGCTTAAGGTCATCACCGACGCGCTCAGGAAGCGGAAGGTTTCGGGCTGGCAGGTCCGCGAAGGTCGGCGCACGTCGCACCAGTCGTTCCTCGCGCTGTCCGAGCGCGAATGTCGCCGCCAGGTCGACACGCAGGCCTGGACCGTGTCCCTTCATCAGCTCCGCGATGTGGGGGGAAAAACCGTCCTCGGCCTCTCCAATTTTAAGATCACGCCGCCCGATCTGCCGGTCCTCGAACAGCGCATCGATGAAGCGCTCTTCTCCGCGTCGCTCGTCACCAATCAGCCTTTCACGCTCGCCGGCCCCGGCGCCGACGCGCCCGACGTGGA
>JBBRXR010000044.1:0-8047 GCA_038238485.1 Elusimicrobiota bacterium
GGACCGGCTCGTTGAGGCCCACCCGACCGCCGTTCATTCCATTTCTTGCACCACGCGCGCGCCTCGCCCCGGAGAACGGGAGGGGGAGCACTATTTCTTCACAACGAACGATGAGTTCAAGCGTAAAATCGAAACCGGAGAGTTCCTCGAGTGGGCCATCGTCCATGGCCACTATTATGGGACGCCCCTAAAAGCGTTGGAATCGCAGCTGGAAAACGGGCGCGACGTCATTCTCACGATCGATCCGCAAGGCGCGCTGTCGGTGAAACGCATTTATCCTGCTGGTGTTTTCATTTTCGTCGTCCCGCCCTCCTGGGACGTGCTCATGAAAAGGTTGTACAAGCGAGCCACCGACGATCAGAAGTCGGTGGACACCCGGGTCGCGAATGCGCGAAAGGAAATCGCTTACGTGGGGCACTACGAGTACCTGGTTGTGAACGATGAACTTGAGACGGCGGTCCGGAACGTGTCCTCCATCATCTTGGCGGAGCACATGCGGACGAGCCGCGTGAATCACCGGTCACTTCCGATCCTGAGTTAAGGACGAAAGGTATGGGTGACGATATGCAGGAAACTCCTCTTCCGCCGGTTCCTTCGGCCAACAAGAAACGCGTCCGCATGCGGGACGTGGCCACACGATGCGGCGTTTCGATCTCCACCGTGTCCCTGGTTCTTTCCGGCGATGCTCGCATTCCCGAAGATACCGCCCGCCGCGTGCTCCAGGCCGTCAAGGCCATGGAATACCGCCCGAGCGTCCTCGCCCGCAGCCTGGCCCGGCGCATTTCACGCACCATCGGCGTCATCCTTCCCGAGGACGCCTTCATCCACAACAAAGCTTTCTATTACGAGGCGCTTCAGGGTATCCATGCCCAAACGCAACCGGCGGGATTCAAAATGGTGGTCGAAGCCGCCAACAGCGTTTTCCTCGCGCGCCGCTACTACCTTCGCCTTTTGAAGGAACAGAGCGCCGACGCCATGATTTATCTCGCCGCGGGCCTCAACGACACCTTCCTTGCCGAGATGGAAAAAGAACCGTATCCGTTCATCCTCGTTGGAACCTACATCGACAACTCCGAGCTCATTGTCGCCCGCTCCGACGATTTCATGGGCGCCAAGATGGCGGTCGAGCATCTCGTGAAGCTGGGCCACCGGAACATCGCCCACGTTTCCGGCACGCCCACCGTCTCTCACGGGCGCGACCGCGAGAAGGGCTACCGCGAGGCGATGAAAGAAGCCGGCCTTGACGTGTCCGCCAGCCGCGTGGCGCAGGGGAAATTCGATTTCGCGGAAGCCGAGAAAGTGACGGCCGGCCTGCTCGACGCGGGCGCCACGGCCATCTTCGCGGCCAACGACGTCATGGCCTACGGCGTCATGAAAGCGCTGCGTGACATGGGCAAACGCGTACCCGAGGACGTTTCCGTGATCGGTATGGACGACCTGGAGGTCTCTGGCTGGCTCAACCCGCCGCTGACCACGGTGCGCTACGACATTCGCGCCATGGCCGAGAACGCCACGCGCTACGCCATCCGCCGCATTCAGTCTCCCGCGCCGGTCAAGCCGGACTTTGATATCCCTCCGCCTCAACTCATCGTCCGCTCGTCCTGTGCCCCGAAAACATAAAGCACTCCTGACGTTCGGCCTTCTTCTCACCCTCACCTCCGCCCGCGCGGCGACCTTTCCGATCGCCGACGTGGGAACCGACTTCCCGGTCGCCTGGGAAAAATACGGCACCGCCACGGGTGTCGGTTCTACCTCCTATAAATTCAAGATCTCCGATCGCAAAGGTCTTGCCGCCGCGATGGGCGAGGGCCTCTACCCGAACCCGGGAAACTCATTGAACAGCGATCCCGCGTTCCGCGCCTGGGTGGGGAGCAACAAGGTGGCGACGGATTACTGGTCGCAGGTGAACAGCGGAGACGCGCGCGCGGATTTCTACGCCTGGGCGAACGCGAAGGACGTCGGACCGGGGACGAAACTTCTTTTTACCGCCAAGGCGCTGGCCGAAGCCGGTCACATCAAGCAGGCGCTCAAAGCCTATGACGCGGTTCTCGTTCTCTTCCCGGCGGAGCCCTGCTGGTCGGCCGACCACACTTTCGTCTGGTACGTCGCCGGCGAAGCGCTCGGACAGATTGAATCGCTCACCACACGCCATCCCGAACTCGGCTGGCGGCTCGACGGAGCGAAGTTCTCGATCGAGAATTCCAACGACACCGATCTCAAGAACGACATTGTCACCGTCGACCCGGGGAAATGGGTGACGTTCACCGCCGGCGCGCGAACGGACCTCTCCAAGCTCAAGGTCATCAACCAGCGCGGACTCGGCAAAGTGCGGCTCGTGCAGTATGAGAACGGTCACTGGCAGATGCTCGTCAACAACAAGCCCTTCGTGGTGCATGGCGTGACGTACAGCCCCGTGCCGGTGGGTGAATCGTTGAGCGAGTACGGCGAGAAGTGGATGACAGACGACTCCGATGAGAACGGGCGCTCCGACGCCGCCTACGACACGTGGGTCGACAGGAACGGCAACGGAAAGCAGGACAACGACGAACCGGCCGTTGGCGATTTCAAGCTCATGAAGGATATGGGCGTGAACGCCATCCGCCTCTACCACGGCCAGAAGGGAACCGACTACGATCCCAACTCGCTTAACAAAAAACTTCTGCGTGATCTCACCGAGCGCTACGGCATCCGCGTGATCATGGGCGATTTCCTCGGGGCCTACACGGTGGGCTCGGGTGCCGCGTGGGAAGAGGGAACCGATTACACCGACCCCGTCCAGCTCGAGAACATGCGCCGCTCGGTCAGCGATTACGTCCTCGATCATCGCTCCGAGCCTTACGTTCTCATGTGGTTGATCGGCAACGAGAACCTGATGCCCGGTGACTATTCCGGCGTCAATGCCACGCGCACCAAGGCTGCCTCCCAGGTGGAGGCCTATCTCAAGTTCGTCAACGAAATCGCTGAGATGATTCACCGCCTCGACCCGGAACACCCGGTGGCCGTGGGAAACTTCGCGCTGGAGGGTCTCGAAAAATACCAGGCCAACGCGCCGGCCGTCGACATCTTCGGCGCCAATCTTTATCTTGGCTCCACCGGCTTTGGCCGGTCATGGAAGCGCGTGAAGGAGTCTTTCGACCGGCCGCTCATGATCACCGAGTACGGCTGCGACGCGTGGAACACGCGCACCAAGAAGGAAGACGAGAAGGCGCAGGCCGATTACCACGAGGGGAACTGGGACGACATCCGCCTGCACCTCGCGGGCGGGAACGCCCAGGGCAACGCCATCGGCGGCATCGCGTTCGAATTCGTGGACGAGTGGTGGAAGAGCCAGACCGGATCGTGGGACGTGCATGACAACGCCGACGATTCGCCGATGGCGTTTCCCGACGGCTGGTCGTCGGAGGAATGGCTCGGTCTCGTGGGGTTGGGCGATGGAAAGGAAAGTCCGTTTCTACGTCGCCCGCGCAAGGCCTACTATCTTTATAAAGAGAAACTCTGGAAGCCCGCCAAAAACTGACGACTCATTTCCCGTCTTTGAACCGCACCACCCCCGCACTGTCGTCCATCACCAGGAAGGGCACGCCCCATTGCGAGGGATCGTCGACGGCCCAGATCGCGTTCGCGCCGCTGGGGCGCACGCGCAGTCCCCAGTCGCCGCCGGTGATCAGCCACGCGACGCCCGCGGCGGAATCTTCCACTTGCCGCGCTACCGGTGTTCCGAAAGTGTTGGCGTCCGTCACGGAAACCAAATCGCACCAGCCGGTGATCCCATCGGGACGATCGAGGAGAACTTCAGTCACCTCGCGGACCGGGCCCGAGGTCGCGAACACGCGCTCCTCGCCGGTCGAGTTGGGATTGTCTTCGATCATGAGATACATGAGAAAGCAGTATAGTTAAACAACATGATCCGCCGCGCCCGTCTCCCGATCCTCCTCGCGCTCGCGCTCCTCTCCGCGCCGTTGCTTCGCGGCGCGCCGCCCACGTTTGTCAGTCCCGCGCACCCGCCGCTCCTTCTCGAGGTCTACACGTCCGAAGGTTGCTCGAGCTGTCCTCCCGCCGACCTGTGGCTGGGCGAGCTCAAGGCCGAACCCAACCTGTGGACCGGCGTCATTCCCGTGACACTGCACGTGGACTACTGGGATTACATCGGTTGGAAGGACCGGCTCGCATCGAAGCGCATCAGCGTTCGCCAGCGCCAGGAAGCCGCCGCGGGCAGCGTCTACACGCCCGGCTTTTTTCTCAACGGCGTGGAATGGAAAGGATTCTTCAAAGGCGAGGCGCTCCCTCCGCAGGACGCGCCCGATCTCGGCGCGCTCACGGTGACCGAAGTGAGCCCGCTTGAGTTTGTGGTGGACTTCAATCCCAAGGGCGTCGAGAAGGGCCCTCTCGAGCTCAATGCCACGCTTCTCGGCATGGACATCTCGGTGGAGGTGGCCGGTGGGGAGAACCGCGGCCAGACGCTCAAGCATGACTTCGCATCGCTCGGCCTCCGCACCGTCGCGATGACGCCCTCGAACGCGCGCTTCACGGCCACTGTCATCCTCGCCAACGGAACGACGCTCCATCCCGGGCGGCTCGCCGCCGCGTTCTGGGTCACGCGGCCCAACTCTTTCTATCCGCTCCAATCGGCCGGCGGCTATCTCCAGGAAGGAAAAGCCGGTGAGCGCTGACGCCGTGGCGAAAGTCATCGCGCGGCTCGACGCGATGAACGCTGAGGACCCGGTCAAAGAGACGGTTGGCGGCAAACCGCGCGCGAGCGAACTTGTTTATGCCGACCGGCTTGAATCGTGGATCCGCCGGCTCGACCCGGCCGCGTCGGATGAGCTTCTGATCGCCGCGCGGGGCCAGCACGTGCGTCGATGGACCTCGGCGCGGGCAACGTATCCGGAGGGCCGGTGGGGATACCTGCGGTGGCGCGAAGATCTGAAGCGAATGCATGCGGACACGGTGACGGAAGCCATGCGCGCCGAGGGACTGCCCGACGCGAGCGTGGCCCGCGCGCGCGGCATCGTCATGAAGCGCGATCTTGCCGGAAACCCCGACGCCCAAACGATGGAAGACGCGCTTTGCCTCCTTTTCCTCGAAACCAAGTTTCAGGACCTTCTCGCCAAAACCGACGATGAGAAGATGGTCGACATCATCCGGAAAACGTGGCGAAAAATGTCGGCGAAAGCGCAGGCGATGGCGTTGACGCTGCCTCTTCCCGACGAGCATCGCACTTTGGTTCAGCAAGCCCTCGCCTGAAAATGCTATAGTCCTCGCAGACAACGTAGTTTTTCCGCGGACATTGACGTCCCCTTGCGCCACGCGGCGCCGGGGGATTTTTTTTTGGGGGCCGATCATGAAGTCGAACGAACGCATTTCGGGCAACAAAGAGACGGAGGCGATGGATCTGTATTGGCAGATCAGCGAAAGCCTCGTTTCGAAACAATATCTGGCTGAAATCCTGCACCTGATCGTGACGCTCACCGCGCAACTGATGAACACCAATATTTGCTCCCTGATGCTTCTCGATGAAAAGACGGGAGAGTTGCGCATCGCCGCCACCCAGTCATTGAGCGAGGCCTACAACAAGAAGGCCAACGTGAAGGTGGGCGAGAGCGTGTCGGGGCAGGTGGTCAAGACGGGAAAATCAATGTCCGTGTTGGACGTCGTTAAGGAAGCGGGCTATGCCTTTCCTAACGTGGCGCGAGAGGAAGGACTTGTTTCCATGCTGTCGGTGCCGCTGCGCGTGAAGGACCGAATCATTGGCGTCGTCAATTGTTACACCAAGGAGCCCCATGTGTTCACCAGCGCGGAGACCCGCATGCTTCAAGCGGTCGCCAACCAGGCGGCCGTCGCCATTGAACACACCCGCCTTCAGGATGAGAACCACGCCGTGAAAAAAGCGCTCGAAGAACGCAAACTCGTCGACCAGGCCAAAGCGCTCATCATGGAGCACGATGGCGTCAAGGAGACCGAGGCCTATCATCTTCTGCAAAAGACCAGCCGGGATCACCGTCAATCCATGGCCGAGGTGGCTCGCTCGGTCATCATGGTCTATCAGATGAAAAAATTGCCTTAAGTCCTTCCTCTTTAAGCCGACTCGCCCACCAGGCGTTGAGCTTTCATCAGCTCGTCCATCGACGCCCCGAAATCTCCCTTCAGTTCAATCGACAGCACCAGCTCGCGCAGCTCGTCGATGAGGTGCAGCCGTCCCCGGGCGAACATCGCGCTTGCCTCCACGCCCACCCCGCCGATCCGGATCGTACCCGAGACGTCCCAGTTTCCCGACGTCGCGAACAGATCCACGGTCACCGCGTTCTCTTTCACCGCCGTCGCGAAGACGTCGAGGCGGCGGTCATGGCCGCTCCGCGTCGCGTCGAACGCCGACTGAACCGCGCGCGCCGCGTCCACCGCGCCCGATTCCGTGAGGGAATCCGCGCGTGACACGATCGCCACCGGCACGCCGGGCCACGCCTGGCCGAGCGCTGTCTGAAGTTCGCGCAGGTGGCGTTCGAGCTCGGGCGCCTTCGCCCCGTCGACCGGCGCCGCCATGAGGATGTGCGCCTGCTTGCCGCTGTCGCCCCCGCTGCGCGCGAGCGCTTCGATCGCGCGTTGGGCGATCAACAAATGTTCGTTGCTGCGGATTTCCCAGATCGTGAGGTTGGGCAGGTCGCCCGCACCGGGGCGTGACGCCACGAGGGACGCTCCGAGGCGGCCGAGGTCCAGTGACTGCACGTCGGGCATGCTCGCGATCGCGCGGAGCACGCGCGGGTCGCTCGCCGTGACCGCGGGCGCGACGGGCGCCGGCTTGCCGGCCGTGACCATGATCGCGGACGACGATGTCGCATCGACCGTCTGGGCCTTCGCCTGGCCCGCGCCAAGGAACAAGAGGCCGACCGCAATCCAGAGGAGGGACATCAGGCCGGGGCCGCGCGGGGTTCGGATCACGGGGGGCGTCGCCGGGGGAACCACGTTCGTCGCCGTGGCCTGGATGCGTTCGATCAATTCGGGCGCCACAGGAAAGCGGACGTTGCTGTTGGCTGCCTCGCCGTTGAAGATTCGGTACGGCGGCGGCGTTTCCACCGCGAGCGACGTGCCGTTCGCGTGGATGCGGATCGTGATCCGCGTGCCGCTGTCGGCATCGGGCGCCCATTCATAAAGGTCGCTGGCGCCCTGGCGCGCGAAGCGGAGAACCTGCCCCAAGGTAAAGGCCGTGGTGTCGAGAGGATCGTCTAGGTTACGCAGAGAAAAGCCGTCGCCGGGAATGGTGAGCGTGATCTCGTGTCCATCTCCGCTCAGCGAGATGGCGCCGTTGACGATCGGCCGCGGAACGTTGATCGGCGCGGGTGTGGCGGCGCGCGCTCTGGAGGCAACGAGCGGCAGGCCGAGCCGCGGTCGGCGCGGTCGCCGAACGAATCTGTAGGTCACATAAAGAACGCTTCCCGCGAGTCCCACGCCGCTGACGGCGAGTCCCGCGAGGAACAGGAGGCCGAAGCCGCCGCTCGTTGCTGGTGTGACTTCGGGCGTGAGGGGCACCGGTGGGACGACGGGGCGCGCGGGCTGCGCCGCGATGACGCCGTCGAGGTCCTGGATCTCTCCGGTCAGACGCGTCGCGGCCGCCTGGCGGTCGACGAGCGCGCGCTGATCGTCCGACAGACGGACGCGCATCTCCACGAGTTCGAGGCGCGCGCGGTCGAGGTCGCGCTCGCGCTGGCGAACGTCCTGCGCCACGCGTTCGGACTGCGCCCGAAGGTCGCTCGCCGCCTCCCGGGCCGACTGATGAGCGGAGCGGTTCTTCACGCGCGCCGCGTCGAGATCGGTCGAGGCCTGATCGCGCGTCCGGACTTTCTCGTCGAGGAGACCGCGCGACGCCGCGAGACGGACGCGGGTTTTCGCGAGGTCCGTCTCCAGACGTTCGATCGTCGCCGACTGCGTCTTGATCTCCTTGTCGAGCGTCGCGCGCTGGTGGGCGGAGAGGGGCGGGTTACGGACGGCGGCTTCCGAACGTACGTCCATAAAATGAAGACCGGGGCGGACCGAGAACAGGCCCTGTCCTTGCACC